>JBEIFO010000066.1:0-8483 GCA_040382375.1 Crocinitomicaceae bacterium | reverse complement strand
GGAAACGTGAAGACAATCGTACTAGGAGTGAACGACGACACACTTACATCGGAAGACTTAATTGTTTCGAATGCTTCTTGTACAACGAATTGTTTGGCTCCAATTGCGAAGGTGTTGAACGATACGTTCGGTATTGAAAAAGGATACATCACAACGGTTCACGCATACACTGCCGACCAGCGTCTGCAAGATGCTCCGCACAAAGACTTGCGCAGAGCTCGCGCGGCTGCATTAAGCATGGTGCCAACAAGCACTGGTGCAGCGAAGGCAGTTGGATTGGTTCTTCCAGAATTGAAAGGAAAATTAGACGGAGTAGCAGTGCGCGTACCAACACCAGACGGATCTTTAACCGACCTAGTGGTTATCTTGAAAAAAGAAGTCACCAAAGAGGAAGTGAACGCTGCCATGAAAGCCGCTGCAGATGGTCCAATGAAAGGAATACTTGAGTATTGCATTGATCCTATTGTAAGTATTGATGTTGTTGGAAATCCTGCAAGCAGTATCTTCGACGCCGACTTAACTTCTGCAAACGGAAACTTGGTGAAAATTATGTCGTGGTACGACAACGAAGCTGGTTACAGCAAGCGTGTGATTGATCTTCTTCATAAAATGTGATTGAAGCGGAATAACAGATTGATAAAACAGTAAAAAAAGAGAAATGATACTTATAGCTGATAGCGGGTCCACTAAATGTGATTGGGCTCTCATTGACGAGAAAGGATCTCGATTAGGAAATTTTGAAACAATGGGTTTGAATCCATATTTTCACGATGAGAAAGTTGTTGAAGGAGCCATTCGAGGAAATGCACCTCTGGCCCTCTACGCCGATAAAATTTCTCATGTTTATTTTTACGGGGCTGGAAGCAGCACGCCAACGATGTGTGGAATTATTGAACGCGGTCTGCGTGCTGTTTTCCCATCTGCAGAATTATTGATTGAACACGATTTGTTGGGAAGCGCTTATTCAACGTACGACGGAGAGCCTTGTATTTCTTGTATTCTAGGAACAGGAAGTAATTCTTGTTTCTTCGATGGAAAAGATATTCATGAGTCAGTTCCTTCATTGGCTTACATTCTAGGCGATGAGGCCAGCGGTTCTTACTTCGGTAAGATTTTGTTGCGCGAGTATTTCTACAAGAAACTTCCTGCTGAAATTGCTGAAGCATTTGAGAATAGTTTTCCACTAAGCAAAGACGAATTCATTTCGAAAATATACCGCGAGCCAAACGCAAACGTTTACCTAGCTAGTTTCACACGCTTCATTGGAAACTTCGCTCATCATCCACATGTGATGAATTGGGTGGTGAACGGAATGCGTGAGTTCTTAGACATTCACGTAAAGTCATTTGAAAATTGGGACAAAGTGCCTGTTCATTTCGTTGGCTCGATCTCTCACTATTTCAAACATTGTTTGGAAGAAGCATGCAGATTGGAAGGCGTAAGATTGGGTAACATAATCAAGAAGCCAATTGATGGTCTTGTGAACTACCATGTGAAATATGTTTTCCATCACGCAGAATGAAAGGAGCCATTTTCGATTTAGACGGTGTCTTGGTAGATACTGCGAAGTATCATTATCAAGCGTGGAAAAGACTAGCTAATTCGGTCGGAGTAGAGTTTTCTTTGGACGACAATGAGCATTTGAAAGGAGTAAGCCGAGCCGAGTCTTTGGAGTTAATCTTGAAGAAGGGAAACATCGAGAAATCTGCAGAGGAGAAGCAAGCACTCATGGACGTAAAGAATGAGTGGTATTTGGAATTGGCTGCTGAAATGAATCCAGATGAGGCTTTGCCCGGAGCCATTCCTTTCCTAGAATCTTGTAAGTCGAAAGGAATTAAAATAGCATTGGGCTCTTCTTCGAAGAATGCTCCAATGATTTTAGAGCGCTTAGGAATTACACATTTGTTCGATGCCATTGTAGATGGAAATGTTGTTTCTAAATCGAAACCAGATCCAACGGTCTTTTTAACAGCTGCTGAGAAACTCGGATTAGCTCCAAGTGAATGCATTGTTTTCGAAGATGCTATTTCAGGCGTTCAAGCCGCTAAAACCGGAGGGTTTTATTGTGTGGGCATCGGAACGAAAGAAGTTCTTCCACTTGCCGATGAGATTGCTACTACGCTTGGCGAGTATAGTGTGAGGTAACTCAATCCCACCACATGTGCTGGTAATTCATCATGTCAGGCAGACTCCAATCGCCGCGACCGTTGTAAAACTCAACGTCTCCATCGTCGTATAGTGTAAAGAGTTTTGACGCGCCGTAGTTGTTAAGTGTAACAATATATGCCTTCTCGTTTTCTCTTCGTTCGAATAAAAAACTGCTGAAGTTGCGATATCCTCTCAATCCATAATCAACTTCAGGTTGAAGACTGTTCGCATAGAAGTATCCGCTATTAAATGGAAAAAACTTAACGAGCATTTCATTGAAGGATTCGATACCGTGGTAGTCTTCGGTTGTGAGTTGGAAAGTACAGTATCCCGCTTGTTTCGATTTTTTTGTTATGGTGAATCCTCTTGAAATTAAGATGGAGTCGATCTGTTGTTCATGCGGATCATAAGCACTGACAGGTGCGTTGAACGTATACGAAATTTTTTCATCAAACTTCGCATCAATATTCGGTAGGAAGGTGTATCCGTTTTGATTGCAATACTCTACCACCTTCCAAATGATTTCTGCTTCTTTATCTATTATTTCTTTTTCAACGAAACTCGGAGAAGGGTCTTGAATACTGTTGTTGTAGAACCGTCTCATATAGGTTGAAATAACGGCAGCTCGCCACACCTTGAGTTCGTCTTTAGGTGCAGAATTGATTTTTAAAGGCTCTAAGGTTTCGCACTTCCCGAGTTTGAATCCGGATGAATAAAAGCAATTGCGTAGCGTGTTTCCCAACGAGTCTTTTTGAATCCAATTTCCATTCAGTAAATCGTAGGCATAGCTTTTCTCGGTTTTTAATTTTCCGTTTCGATAAAAGTCTCTTTCGGTTTGTTCTTTTTCATGAAGAACAAGTTCCCATTTGAAGTTTCCGTTTTCGTAGAATTGCTCAATGTGTTGATCCGTTATGCCGTTTTTGTATGTGTAGTAAGATTGAGATTGCATTTTGCCGGGGGAGTAATAAGTGGCCATCAACTGCTTTGTATTCCCGCTTCCAATATTCGGAGTTAGATTTAAGTGTTTCATGCTGCCGTCCTCGAAATATTCGGCACTTAATGTATCGTTTTTCGCTCTGTAATAGGTTTTACGTTTCAATTGCCCAGTTTCGAAGTATGCATAGTATTCCGAGATTTCCGAAGGGCCATGGTAGTATATTGTAATGTCATTCGGAGTTCCATTGTCGAAATATGATTTAACGTATCCTTTTCCATCGAGTAATATTTCTTTTTCATAAACAACCTTGCCCTGTTCGTTATAACGGGTGGTATGCGGAACTGGCCAATAGTATTTTTCGTCGTCATACACTTCGGTGAGGGCCACCTTTCCATTCGAGTAATGATAGCTCGTCCACGTGCCAACTCCGAAGTCGTCCTTGTACGTTTTTACCTCAGAAAGTTTTCCATCGAAAAAATAAGTGCGCCATTCGCCATTCTTTCTGCCGTTGATATATTGCCCTTTGGTAATGAGCACACCTTCTTCGTTGTAAGACACATAAGGGCCATTCAATCCAATGTCGTATGCAGCCAGCGCGTTCTTTGTGAAACCATAGGTGCTAATCGTATTCAGTTTTCCGTTTTGAAAGTAGGTCTTACTTACCCCAACGATAACAACTTGCCAACCGTATCCTTCTGAATCAATCGTGTGCTCGGGAATGACATCCGATGAAAAACCTTTGAGTTCTTCAGCGCGGAGCGCGGCGTAAGATTCAAGTGATTGCATTTTTCCATTTGGATAGTAATGTGAATCTTGCCAGCAGCGCCTTCCCGTTTGATCGTGGTAGTATTTTGTTGTGCGTTCTAATTTCCCGTCTTCTCGGTATTGTTTGTATTCCGCTATGGTGCTATCGCGTTTCACACGTTCGAAGGATGTTCGAATTCGCGTTGGGTTTATGTGGTTGGTTAATTCCAATTGAATGATCCCGTTTTTGAAGACGCGCTTCTCGTAAATGTCTTTCGTGTTCGCCATGTACTGAATGCATGTCCCGTCCATAAGGTTGCTCGGAGAAATGTCCCAGTAGGTAGAGAAGAAGTAGTTGCTTCCTTTTTTGTTATACGGATTGAAGAGGCACTGAATCTCTTGTCCGTAAGTGGAATTGGCTTTCCCAAGAATGAAAAGAGTCAAGATTAGAACAAGTTTATTCATCGTTATAAAGGTATAGAAGTATTGCTGTACTGGCCAAATCATTCATCGTTCATGCTTTAATTGGCATAACTAGCATATATGGATTCGGGGACTTTCAGTGTAAAATTTCAAAACTCAATTTGGAGTAACGACACTTATAAGTTACATTTGTTATGGAGAAAATTCGGGAGCTATATTTTTATGATAAGGATTTTGTAATTTTTCTTAATTCTCAATCCGAGGAGATTCAGGACAAATTCGGCAAAATATTTCGATATATTGAGGAGATTGAACGTATTCCGATAAACTATTTTAAGAAAATACAAAACGCCAAAGGACTTTATGAGGTGAGAGTTTCTTTGGGGTCAAACACATGGAGGGTGTTTTGTTTTTTTGAAGTTAACAGGTTAGTTGTGGTTCTAAATGGATATGTCAAGAAGGAGGATAAAACATCCGCTAGAGAAATAAATAAAGCAATTCAATTAATGAAGAAATACTATGAAGAAAAAAGATGAAGGTCCAAAATTAAAAAGTTGGAGTGAAGTAAAAGATGAGGTCTTTGGTGTGACTGGAACTCCGCGAAGAGATGAAATTGAAAGGGAATCTACTGCATTTGTAATCGGAATGCATTTGAGACAACTTCGGGAACAAGCCAACCTTACTCAAGAGCAATTCGCACAAAAAGTGAACAAGAAGCGAAGCTACATTTCTCGAATTGAAAACGATGGGGGTAATATGACTTTGAAAACACTCTTGGAATTGTTCGAAGTAGGTTTTGGTAAAAAGGTAACGATTGAAATTAAATAATCATGGGTGCGATTCCTTTGTTTTTGGTCGGATTATTTTTCTCGTTAGCAGCATTAATTACAATGAAGTTTCCGCCAAAGAAGATTAATGGCGTATACGGATATCGCACTGCGAGAAGTATGAAGTCTCAAGAGAATTGGGACATAGCTCAGCGCTTTTCTTCGCGGCTTATGCTGAAGCAAGGTTTGGTTATGCTTGCAATTGGAGGAATGCTGATCGTGCTGCCTATCCCTGATGAAGTGTCTGCTGTGATTTCGGCTGCTCTATTGATTATTAGCGTCATTGTTCTTTTCGTTCAAACCGAAAAGAAATTGAAATAAAAAAGGCCGACAATTGTCGACCTTTTTCCTCAACACCTTCAACTTCACGAATTACTTCATATCAAAGCGATCAAGATTCATCACCTTGTTCCATGCCTTGGCAAAATCTTTTACAAATTTTTCTTTTGCGTCGTTGCTAGCATACACTTCTGCAACAGCGCGCAATTCAGAATTTGAACCGAAGATTAAATCGGCGCGTGTAGCCATGTATTTAACATCACCTGTCTTGCGGTCTCTTCCTTCAAACAATTCATCATCGGCATTCACAGCGGTCCAGATTACATTCATGTCTAACAACTGAACGAAGAAGTCGTTGTTCAATTGATTTTTCGAACCTGAGAAAATTCCGTTTTTTGAATTGTCGAAATTCGCATTCAACGCGCGCATTCCTCCAACCAAAACAGTCATCTCAGGAGCAGTAAGTGTTAAGAGTTGTGCTTTGTCAACTAGAAGCGCTTCCGTTGGAACGGTGTATTTCGTTTTTAAATAATTACGGAATCCATCGGCCATTGGCTCAAGCACTGCAAACGATGCAGCATCTGTTTGCTCTTGTGTAGCATCCATGCGTCCAGGAGTAAACGGAATAGAGATCGTAACCCCAGCATTTTTCGCGGCTTGTTCAATTGAAATGTTTCCAGCTAAAACAATTAAGTCAGCCATAGAAACCTTCTTGCCATCTTTCGTTTTTCCGTTAAAGTCTTTCTGAATTTTTTCATACGCAGCAAGCACCTTTGTCAATTGCTTCGGGTTGTTCACTTCCCAGTCTTTCTGCGGCGCTAAGCGAATACGCGCACCGTTTGCACCACCGCGTCTGTCTGAATTACGGTAAGTAGAAGCAGAAGCCCATGCAGTAGAAGCCATTTCACTAATTGAAATGCCCGAAGACAGCAACTGCGTTTTCAATGCATCAATATCTGCTTTGTCAATGTTCACATTGTTCGAAGCAGGAATAGGATCTTGCCAAATCAAATTTTCTTTTGGAATCTCAGGGCCTAAGTATGTTGACTTCGGTCCCATATCGCGATGGGTTAACTTGAACCAAGCACGCGCAAAGGCATCTGCGAATTCTTCAGGATGCTCTAAGAATCTTCTAGAGATTTTTTCATAGGCAGGATCAACACGCAATGCGATATCGGTGGTAAGCATACCTGCCATATGTTTTTTATTTGGATCGAAAGCATCAGGAACGTTAGCTACACCGTTTTTCGGAGTCCATTGTTTTGCACCAGCAGGACTTGTTGTCAATTCCCATTCGTTATTGAAAAGCGTAGTGAAGTATCTATTGCTCCATTGTGTTGGAGTAGAATTCCACGTCACTTCCAATCCTGAAGTGATGGCATCTTTTCCTTTTCCTGTATTGAAATCGCTCTTCCAACCCAGTCCTTGTTCTTCAATTCCAGCTCCTTCAGGTGCTGCACCTACATGCGATGCATTTCCCGCACCGTGCGTCTTTCCGAAGGTGTGTCCACCTGCAATAAGCGCAACGGTCTCTTCATCGTTCATTCCCATTCTTCCAAATGTTTCGCGAATGTCTTTCGCTGAAGCCAATGGATCAGGATTTCCATTTGGTCCTTCAGGATTAACATAGATCAATCCCATCTGAACAGCAGCCAAAGGCTTTTCGAGCTGTCTTCCTTCGGTGTAGCGCTTATCGTCTAACCATTTCGTTTCAGGTCCCCAGTAAACATATTGCTCCGGTTCCCAAACATCAACACGTCCACCACCGAATCCAAATGTCTTGAATCCCATGTTTTCAAGAGCAACGTGTCCTGTCAGAATCATTAAATCGGCCCATGAAATTTGATTGCCATATTTCTGTTTGATTGGCCATAACAATCTTCTTGCTTTATCCAAGTTCGCGTTATCGGGCCAACTGTTTTGTGGTGCGAAACGTTCCATTCCAGAGCGCGTGCCTCCACGTCCGTCGCCGGTTCTATATGTTCCTGCGCTGTGCCAAGCCATACGCACGAAGAAAGGTCCGTAGTTGCCGAAGTCTGCAGGCCACCAATCTTGACTGTTTGTAAGAAGAGCGTTGATGTCCTTTTTCAACCCGAAATAGTCCAACATTGTAAATGCTTTTTCATAAGTGAATTGTGCATCCATTGGATTAGAAAGACTTGAGTTCTGACGAAGAACTTCTAAGTTCAAAGCGTTAGGCCACCAATCTCTGTTGTTTTGTCCGCTACCAATCACTTCTGTTTTTTGAGGTGATGTTGAAGGGTGAAATGGACATTGCCCTTGCATGGCTTCATGCGGTTGCGCAGAAGCATTAACTGCCGCAACAAGCCCTGTAATTATTAGGATTTTTTTCATTGAAAACTGTTTAAGTTATTTCTAGTTTGAACACTCAAATGTAGATGCTAACTTATGATACAGATTATCAATAGTTTTTATGAAATTATAGATTTTATTTATGAAAAAAAAGCGTTTCTAATTTCCGCCGTGTTGGTAACATCTTCCGTTTTCACTTAGCGTCATGCGCCTGCAGCGGTCACCTGCTTTTGTTATGCCAGAGCATTGTACAGAGGTTCCTGATTTCGGAGAAGAACTAGAACCACTTTTGGAATTAGATGCCTGCCAGTGCCAGCAGCTTTGGCAAACTTCTTTTTCAAGTTTTGTTTCTTGATCATCTGGCAATGCTGGAAAAAAGTCAATCCCTGTTTGTCTTTCAACTTCATCAACGCTTATGGCGAATGTACTCAGAGATGCGCTAGATGATGCGTTAGGAAGGATAAAACCAATTGCATGAATTTCGGGTTGGGTATAATCTAAAATAACTTTGTAATAGTAGTTTGGAATAGAAACACCATTGCTTCCGATAGCTGGAAGTCCTTTCGATAATAGAGGGCCAGTAACAATATAGATGGCCTTATTGTCGATTGCCCAAGAGCGCATGAGTTCTTCTAATCGTTTCCATACACCTCGATTGAATCCTGGCAGTTGAGGGCTCATATTGCTGAGGTAGAAACTTTCTTTCATGGTTATAGCAGACCATCCCATATCGGCAGCAGGAGCCAAATGACCTTTGTCGTATCCTGATTTTAAATAGTCACTATTTTCAGCCGTACCAGTCGAAACCATTG
>JBEIFO010000065.1:0-8550 GCA_040382375.1 Crocinitomicaceae bacterium | reverse complement strand
TGAAAGTTAAAATTGATGAGGGAAAACGCATCGTTTGTTTCTTCATTCCGGGTTGCGACCATTGCCGAGAAGCAGCTAAAGCGTTAACTGAATTATCAAAAGATCCCAATTTCCCAAAGGTGTATGTTTACTTCGGTGATGAAGAAGTAGAAAAAATTGATGAATTTTTCCAAGTAGCTGGAAAGAAATATCCCTATCAGGTTTTAGGCATGGGTGAATTCTTCACGCTCATGGGAGCGGAAGGAGAAACTCCGGGTATTCTTTATTTATGGAACGGAAACATCCAAAAATCTTACTTCGGAGAGCAATTCAACAAAGAGGATTTAAAACAAACGTGTAACAAATAGACGATTTACTCGTCATTAGATCGTGAATATTCAAACTTTCAAAATGAAATTTAAGGCAGCGCTTGTTAGCGTTGTCTTTTTGTTTTGTTGGAATTTGAGTTTCGCAACAACTGTAAAAGGGACCGTGAAAGATGAGCAAGGCCTTCCCCTATTTCACGTAGCAGTCTTTGTCCCGGGAACCAATTTAGGCACACACACAAACGAAAGTGGCGAGTACCAATTGAATCTTAAGCCTGGTAAATATGAGCTTAATTATAATTTTATAGGATACGAAACAGTCATTAAATCTCTTCAAATCGGACTAGAGAAAAATCTTTTAATTGATATTAATCTTAAGGTGAATAGCAACGAATTGCCTATGGTGGTTGTCAATGCAGATCGTAGAGATTTCGTAAAACGATTGATCCGAGGAGCTTCCGACCAACGGGAGTTCTATGCGAAGCAAATTGAAAATTATTCGGTCGGATTTTACGGAAGAACTTCGATGGAGAAAATTGATTTTAAACGTGATTCGGCATCTAAGGTTATTCAGCCTCCAGTTATTGAAAATTCCATTTACCATGTAACAGAGAACTCTGGAAATCTCTATTCAAACGAAAATCAGATTAAACTTAAGGTAGATGCCTTTCGAGATTTCACCCCTAGGCGAAACGATAACTACGCATCAGTAAGTGTGAATTTTGAGTATGGAGAAGAATCAATTGTAAACGATAGAGATCGCTATGAGGATCCTTATGAATTAACTAGCCAATCATGTTATTCAGAATTTAACCTGCGCGAAAATTCTCTTACCCTGCCGCAGTTATCCGATAAAAAAATAATATCGCCTATTGCCTCAACGGCGTTGCTTTCATACAGTTTTGATTTAGTTGGAATAGACACCTTAAACGGAGAAAAATTCTATAAGCTTTCGGTCATGCCTATCTTCAAACAAGAGGCCCTGTTCAACGGTTATATCTGGATTCAAGACACGACATTTGTTGTTGGTAAAATAGAATTAAATCTAGACGACGAGGTCATGCCTTTTTTCTCAGATTTTTCTTGGAAGGAAGAGTTCGTTCAGTTAGAATCTAATAAATGGATTAGCTATGGAAAATCCATTTATGGAAAGGTGAAAGAAGGAAAGACACAACGCATTTGTCACGTCGAATATAAATTCAAGGAATATGAATTTAATATTTCAACTCCTTTGAACATGCAGAGCAGTGAAGTACTGAAATACGACGACAACGCCTTTGACAGGGATAGCGCATATTGGGATTCTAAGCAATTGATTCCACTCACAAATCTCGAGCTGAAATACAAATCCGAATGTGATAGTCTTCAGAAGAGGTATAACGACCCTAAGATTCTAGCCGAAACAGATTCTGCCTTTAATAAAGTAACTTTTTGGGATGTTACGCTTTCTGGAGTTGCTTGGAGAAACCGTGCAAAAGGCACCGCTTATTATATAAATCCGATTATTGCCCAAGCCAATGTATTCCGAATTGGTGGATATAGACACAAGTTCGGTGGTAGCTTCAGTCAATACTTTAAAAGCAATGATTTCACCTTAGAAACGGACGGTTTTATAGACTATGGATTTGCGAACAAAGATGTTCGTGGAAAAGGCGGGATTGGATTGACCTACTACCCTAAGAAATTTGTAAGGACGTTTATACGATTTGGTGATTACTATGATATGATTAACACCTTCTCTTCATTTAGCACCGTGTTTAGTCGAAGCAATTACGTTAGAGCAAAAATGTACAGCATTGAGCAGCGAATGGAAGTTGTGAATGGATTGTATGCTTCGCTGACCTATGAGTTTTGTGATCAAATGCCCATTAACAATTTGGTTCAAGATGCTTGGTCTTCTCAGCTTTTTGGTGATGTGAATAACCCGATTGAATTTCAGCGATACACAAAATCTGAATTTAATCTGAATCTTCAGTGGAGACCGGGACAGACTTATTATTTCAAGAAAAATAGAAAAGTGGTTACTGGATTCAAATACCCAGAATTCAAGTTTAACTATCGTAAGGGAGTGCCTAAAATGTTCGGCAGTGAAGTTAATTTCGATTATATTGAATTGAAAATTCACGACGACTATCAGCTTCCTCGTTTTGGAACGGGTTCATGGTCCATTCAAGGAGGCGCCTTTGTAAATAAGGCCAATCTTCGTCTACTGGAGTATAAGTATTTCAGAGGTTCAGACTTCTTCTTCTTTTCTGACCCTAACGCATCTTTCCAATTACTTGATCGCGTGTTCTTAACTCCAAACGCCTATTACAGAGGAAACTATGTACACAGTTTCAACGGCATGTTCTTCAATAAAATTCCCTTGCTGAACAGATTGAAATTAAATGAAATCGCAGGAAGTGCACTAATTGCAATACCTAGCGAGAATTTCATTCACCAAGAAATATTTGTTGGAATTCAAAAACAAATTCGAATAAAAGAACAACTTTTTCGTCTAGGTGCGTTTTTGGTAACTTCCGATTCTAATTTAGACAAAGCCAATTACACTTTCAAGTTTGGCATCAGTTATTGGAACACCTACACAAAAAAATGGAGTTATTAATCGCCAAATGAATTGTGGCACTATCTTTATAAACGAAACAAAAACAATTGCTATGAAAAAGCTATCTCTCTTTTTAGGATTCGCCATACTCCTTCTTGCAGGATGTAAGACCAATGCGAACCTTGGTGAAAAAGTAAACGAACCATTCACAGGAAATAAATACGAATCGAACGATCGTTATTTCAGAGGAACTGGAAAAGGTCAATCGATGGATGAGAATATCTCTCGCAACAAAGCAGATCTGCAAGCGAAGAAAGTATTAGCCCAGCAGGTTGAGACTAACGTAAAGGTTGTAACGGATCAATATTTAGGGGAAACCGAATTGAATAATCGCTCTGAAATAACAGATAAGTTCCAATCTTTAGCGCGTGAGGCAACGAATACACAGATTGCAGATTTACGTAAGATTGGCGAAGAGAAATACAAAATGCCCGATGGAACTTTCACAACTTACATCGCTTATGAAATTCACAAGCGCGATATGTATCGTTTCATGAAGAAGCAAATCAAGTTAAACTCTAAGCTTAACGAAGCAGAACGCAAGACTATTGAGGACATGATTGATGAAGAGTTGAAAAAGGCAGAAGCTTTAGGAGATTAATTTCCAACTGTATTAAAAAAGAAAAAGGTGCTTATGCACCTTTTTTGTTTTCACCACCTCTGTTTTTCGATGTGTATTTCGGTTTGAAATTTCGCTTTCCTCCTCCTCCACCATTACCACCATGTCTTGGTTTTCCATTTCCTTTCATCACTGGATTGTATTCAGGGACAGCTCCGTAATTTTCCGCAACAGGTAACTTTACAACGTCCTGTTGAATAAGCATTTCAATCTTCTTAAACTTCACCTGATCGTCTGGAACAACGAAGGTTACAGCCTCGCCATAAGCATCAGCCCTTCCCGTTCTTCCAATGCGGTGAACATAGTCTTCAGCGTCGCCAGGGACGTCGAAATTAATGACACAGTCAATACCTTTAATGTCTATACCTCTACTTACAACATCGGTCGCTACAAGGACAGCACATTTTCTATTTCTGAATTCATTCAAGGAATGTTCACGTTCGCTTTGTTCCAGATCACTGCTCATCATTAAGGCTTGAATTCCTTTCTTCCGAAGTGCGCTGTGAATATTTATAACTCCAGTCTTCGTGCTACTGAAAACGATGGTTGTTTTCTCCTTTCGCTCATACAAATAGTCTACGAGGATTGGAATTTTCTGATTTGGAAATACAACGAATGCCCCTTGCGTTACATTCGCCGGTGGCTTAGATAAGGCAATGTTTATGGTTATTGGATCATTTAAAAATCCGCGCGATAAACTGAAAATGGTATCGGGCATTGTAGCTGAAAACAGCAATCCTTGCTTAACGTCAGGAGTCTGTGCAATAATGCGCTGAATATCTGGCTGAAACCCCATGTCTAACATGCGATCGGCTTCGTCTAAAATCAAGAATTTCAATTTAGAAAAATCGACATATCCCAAATTAATGTGCATGTTCAATCGTCCTGGAGTAGCCACTATAATATCTGTTCCAGTTGTAAGGGCGTGCTTTTCTTGTGTAAAGACCTTACCATCACTTCCACCATAAATGGGCATGGAAGAAATATCTGTGAAATATCCGTAAGCTGAAATGGCCTGATCTATCTGTGTTGCCAACTCACGCGTTGGCACAACAATTAGCGCCGAAACACATGTCCGGTTGGTATCTTGAATAATCCTATGAATAACAGGCAGAAGAAAGGCCGCTGTCTTACCCGTTCCTGTTTGTGCAATTCCTAAAACGTCCTTTCCTTGTAAAATATGTGGTATCGATTCCCGCTGAATGGGAGTCGGTTTTTGAATTCCCATGGAATCGATTCCCTGTATCAAATCTTCATTTAAACCTAAACTCGAAAAATTTTCTTCACTACTCATAACACAAAGGTCTAACATTCTTCGAGTGTTTTAACAATATGCCTATTTTTGTTCCGTGAAGAATCCATTATTGACCACGATGTTTGTGCTTTTAAATTTTTTGTCTGTTTACGGACAAAAAGAGGAGCGCAATAAAAAATCAGACTATCCATTTATTAAACCCGAATTTATTTTTGACGGTCGGCTTACTTTGGTAAGTAATGAAGGGGCTCGACTTGGGGGTTTTCGAATTGGTGTTGAAATGAATCGCGTCAACCGATTTGGCTTAGGATTTTATTCATTTTCGAATGGGGTTAATACAGAATCGTTGAATGAAATTTCTTCCAATATTATCTCGGCGAATCTTGAATTAAACTACGCTTCTGCTTATTACGAGCGTGTGTGGTTGTTCACGAAAAAATATGAGTGGAGTTCTACCTTGCACCTAGGAATAGGCAATGTTTCAGGGTCTTACACCTACGCTAATGGTTCAGTAGGTAATTATAATGAACCCGTTCAACTTACTGAAATTAGCACAACACTGTTTCGACATTTAACCTACTTCATGTCTATTGGAGGAGGTATTGGTTATCGCCAAACGCGAAATGCACCCGATGAACTTTTACCTATCTACAACGCTCCGGTGCTCATTGTCAAACTTCGATTTCTGCCTGTTAAAGCCGTTCGTGGAATCTGGAACAAAGACATTCGCAAAAGATATTAATTCATGAATTCATTCGAAGCACAGATACACATTGCTGAACTTTCAGAGCAATTGAATGCACACAATTACAATTATTATGTGTTGAATGCTCCTGTAATATCTGATCAGGAATTCGATTTTTTGTTGAAGGAATTAGAGCACTTGGAACTTCAATTTCCTGAATTGAAATCTTCCAATAGCCCTACCCAACGTGTAGGTGGAGACATTACAGATAAATTTGAAAAGGTTACACACAGGAGTCCAATGCTCTCGCTTTCTAATTCATACAACCAAGAAGAAATTCAAGATTGGGCGAAGCGCGCGATAGAGCTAGCAGGCAAACCCATTGAGTTTGTCATGGAATTGAAATACGACGGAGTAGCCATTGCTCTGTGGTACAAGAACGGTCAGTTGGAAAGAGCGGTAACTCGCGGAGATGGATCTGTGGGTGAAGACGTAACAATAAACGTTAGAACAATTTCAAGTATTCCGCTTCAATTGAAAGGCGACTTCCCTTCCGAATTTGAAATTCGGGGAGAAATATTTATGCCGAAAGGCGTCTTTCAAAAATTAAATGAAGAACGCACTGAAGCTGGCGAAGAGTTATATGCAAATCCAAGGAACACTGCATCAGGCACATTAAAACAGCAAGACTCAAAAGCAGTAGCGAAACGCAAACTCGATTGTTTTTTGTACTTCGTATTGAATAGCACTTCAACAATTGAAACACACAGCGGACGTGTAAATCACGCACAATCATGGGGATTCAAAACTCCGGATCCTTCCAAACGAATGATAGAAACCACCTCAACGGTGGAAGGTATTATGTCGTTTATTTCTTATTGGGACGAACACCGCACGACACTTCCGTTCGAAATCGACGGAATTGTAATTAAAGTCAACGAAGTTCAATTGTGGGACGAATTGGGAATGACAGCTAAGAGCCCTCGATGGGCCATCGCCTATAAATTCAAAGCTGAAAGCATTAGCACGAAGCTCTTAAGCATATCGTATCAAGTTGGAAGAACAGGAGCCATTACTCCGGTTGCAAACCTCTCGCCTATTCAGTTAGCCGGAACTACAGTAAAGCGCGCTTCACTTCACAACGCCGATCAAATTGAGCGATTGGATATTCGCGTGGGAGATTTTGTTTGGGTTGAAAAAGGAGGAGAAATTATTCCAAAAGTAACGGCTGTTGACACTGCGCAGCCCCGCGGTGCAGAGAGCATGCATGAATACATTGCGAACTGTCCGGAGTGTAACACGCCACTTGTTCGATTGGAAGGTGAAGTCTTGCATTATTGTCCGAACGATACAAAATGTCTTCCGCAACTCATTGGAAAATTAGAGCATTTCATTTCAAGAAAGGCCATGAATATCGATGGCCTTGGCACAGAAACCGTTTCGGGATTACTCGCATCAGGATTGATTAAAGATGCAGGGGATTTGTATTCCTTGAATTATGATCAATTGATTGGACTTGAATTTCAATTAGGAGATGACAGCGAAGAAACGAAGAAGCGTTCTCTTCAAGCGAAGAGTGTTGAGAATTTGTTGGCAGGATTGGAAGCAAGCAAGCAAGTTCCTTTCGAGCGTGTGTTGTTTGCAATGGGTATTCGTCATGTGGGTGAAACGGTGGCTAAGAAAATTGCTCGATCCGTTAAGTCTTTTGATCATTTGAAAACACTGTCCTTCCATGAGTTACGAGCAATTGATGAAGTGGGCGAAATTATTGCTCATTCCATTCAGTCGTGGCTAACCAAGGAAGAGCATCTGCTTGTATTTAATAAACTAATTGCAGCTGGACTTCAATTCAACATAAACGAACAAGACGAAGTCTTACTTTCGAATGCTTTGGTTGGAAAGAGCATCGTGGTGAGCGGAACATTTGAAACCTTCTCTCGAGACGGAATAAAAGAATTCATTGAACAACACGGAGGAAAGGTAGTTGGAAGTATCTCTTCTAAAACAACGTTTGTTGTTGCAGGAGCCGACATGGGGCCAGCTAAATTGAAAAAAGCAGAAGATCTAAAAATACCAATTATCTCAGAACAAGATTTAAGAGTTCTTACAGTTTAGATAACTAGTAAGCCTAGAATCATAAAGAAAACCAGTTGTGCTATACCATAGAATACAGCTGTTCTATTCTGATTTCGAAAATGTGAATAGCTGTAAAGACCAAAACAAAAAGAAACGCCGAACCAAGCGATGAAGTTTTGCATAGGAGCATAATTCATGTGTGTAAACGACCAAAAATCGAATTGTGGGGCCAATACCTCAAGAAGTAGATCAAACAAGGTCATTAGGACTGCTACAGACACCGCTGAAAAAAACCGATTGTTAATTCCGATGTAGTGAGTAGTTAGCTGTTGCGCCACCATAATTAATACGGCCCAATTCACGCCAATGATCAACGGCACTTCAAACAGTTTCCAACCTAAGTTGTTCCCATAGGTATAGGTGCCGAATAAATTTCCAGTTTTAACGCCGTACACTTCCACCAAAAAAGCCATGACAACAATAACAGCAAACGCAACTAATCTCGATTGTCTGTATTTTTCATACCGAAGAATCACTACGCCGGCGCTTACTAAAATAACGAGTGGTGTTGCAGGCAAAAACCATTCAGGAAGAAAATAGACGCCAATAATTCCAAAAAAATGAACCAAAGTAATCCACAGTATTGCGAAGGCTTTTAGTTTTTTGTTTTTGTGAAGCTCTGTTGACATAGTTCAATTAGTGAATTAAATCTGACATGGTTCTAGCAGATAAGATGGCCAAAGGAACGCCACCCCCCGGATGGACACTTCCACCTACAAAATACAAATCTTTTATTTTTGAAGAGTTATTGGCGTGACGGAAAAAAGCCGCAGTTGCAGAGTTCGATGCGTTACCGTAAAGCGCACCCAAATGAGATGAGGTATCCTCTTCGATTCCACTTGGAGTCCAAACGTGTTCACAACAGATTTTATCGCCAATTTTCTCCCCTAACATACTTTCCAGTTTCTGAATAATATTTTTTCTCGCTCTTTCAACAATTTCATT
>JBEIFO010000064.1:0-8603 GCA_040382375.1 Crocinitomicaceae bacterium | reverse complement strand
TCATCCGAAGCCGTCGCCTTCAACACCAAACTGTCCTTCACCGCATGAACACTTACGCTTACGAAAGCCAAGTTCTCTGTCTTTTCAGCGTCAATACCTTCAACAACACCGCTGATGGTTGTGGTTTGGGCGAAGGAAAATAAGGTAATTGTTGTGAGGAAGAAGGTTGTGATGATTGATTTCATGGGGGCGAAAATACGATAATCCTGCGGATCAATCACTGCGTGATCAATTGTCGGAGACAATCAATCTGACTTCGTCAGATCAATACTACGTATCAATCACCTGCGGTGATCAATTCTACGAATCAATACTTCGTATCAATCGCTTCGCGATAAACTGCATCCGCAGGATTGATTGCAACGCAATTGATCTGACGAAGTAAGATTGATCCGAAGGATTGATTCATAGAATTGATCGCGAAGCGATTTAGGGTTAACGCGCAAACCTCAACGCTTCCCCACTTCTAGTACCCGTCAGCTTCCCATTCTCAAAAACCAACTTCCCATTGCACCAGGTTGAAACAATCGTACTCGAAAACGTATGTCCTTCGAACGGCGACCAGCCGCATTTGTACAAGAGATTTTCTTTGGTAACGGTGTATGGAGAAGAAAGATCTACCATAACGAAGTCGGCGAAGTAGCCTTCGCGAATGTATCCGCGACCATCGATTTGAAACATTTCTGCAACAGCATGTGATGCTTTTTCTACTATTTTTTCTAAGGTGAAAACACCTTGTCTGTGAAGGTCAATTAACGCTTGTAAACTGTGTTGAACCAATGGTCCGCCGCTTGGAGCTTTCAATAGTTCTTGTTCCTTCTCTTCAATAGTATGCGGAGCGTGGTCAGTTGCAATGACGTCTATTCTTCCATCGTTCACCGCCTCCCGAATGTTCATTCGGTCGTTGAACGATTTCACTGCCGGATTCCACTTGATGTAGTTTCCTTTCGTAGCATAATCTTCTTCGGTGAACCACAGATGATGAATACAAGCCTCAGCCGTAATGCGCTTATCCTTCATCGGAATGGCGTTCGTAAACAAATCCAATTCACGTGCTGTGCTGATGTGAAGAATGTGCAAACGCGCATCGTGCTTCTTCGCCAATTCAACAGCCATAGAACTTGATGCATAGCATCCTTCTGCGTTGCGAATAACAGGATGATCTGCTGCAGTGAGGGTTCTGCCCGAAGCTTGAAGCGCTTCTAAATTTCTTTTGATAATGCCGTCGTCTTCGCAATGCGTGGCAATGAGCGTCTTCACTTTCGAGAAAATAATCTCCAAGGCTTCGCGCTTTTCCACCAATAAATTTCCAGTTGACGAACCCATAAAAATCTTCACGCCACACACCTCCTTCGGATTCACTTGCGCCAAAATATCGGCGTTCTCAGGAGTGGCTCCCATGAAGAAGTTGTAGTTCACGGTAGATACTTCTTCTGCGCGTTTGAACTTTTGCTCGAGCAATTCAAGTGTGGTTGCACTCGGACTGGTGTTCGGCATTTCCATGTAGGAAGTTACTCCGCCTGCTGCCGCTGCTGCAGATTCAGTCGTAAGGTCTCCTTTGTGCGTCAATCCTGGCTCGCGGAAGTGAACTTGATCATCTAATAATCCTGGGAACAAATGCTTTCCTGTTCCGTCTACAATGGATGTGGCGTTGTTGTAATCTATTGTGCCTACAGGCACGACATGCGCGATTTTCGAACCGTTAATCCATACGTCACTAACCGATTGTTTTCCTTCATTAACAACGGTGATGTTTTTGATGACTTGCATAATGTTATAATTTTTGAAAACGCATTTTCAGCACTCCGAAAAATGCTTCGTGGAAAATATTCAAACTCATTTTACTCGTTCCCTTCACGCGGTCGGCGAATAGAATAGGAACTTCCGCTATTTTAAAACCAAGACGTTTCGCCTTGTATTTCATTTCAATTTGAAACGCATATCCGATAAACTGAATGGCATCGAGATTCATTTTCGAAAGGACATCGCGGTGGTAACAAACGAATCCGCCTGTGCTGTCCTTTACGCCCAAACCTAAAATTAGGTTGACATAAATACTTCCGCCTTTACTAATGACTCTGCGGTGCCAAGGCCAATCGACAGTTCCTCCGCCTTTCACATAACGTGAGCCGACAGCAACCCCGTGATTCTTTTCGCACGCTTCAAGCAAACGAGGTAAATCTTTCGGGTTGTGCGAAAAATCGCAATCCATTTCGAAAATGTATTCGTAGTTATTCGCCAATCCCCATTTGAATCCCGCTATGTAAGCTGTTCCCAGACCGAGCTTCCCGCTGCGCTCTAGAATGTGCAATCTTCCAGCAAATTCAGTTTGCTTGTCTTTTACCAACTGAGCTGTTCCGTCTGGAGAACCGTCATCAACAACAAGTAAATGAAACCCATACGATTGATCGAGCACCGCGTGAATCATTTCAGCAATGTTCTCGCGCTCGTTGTAAGTGGGAATAATTACCAGTTTCATTTGCAACGCGAAAATACAACAGGCAACAGCGTTATTCTAATTTCCACCCGAATATTCCATTTCCGCCATGTAGCGGGCATCGCGCATGATCATGGTATCGAGGGGAACCTTGTTCTGCTTAGCTTTTTCGGCAATAGCCTTCACCCACGCTTCGTCTGAAAGGATATTATTCTTGAATTTTTGCACCCGAAATTCAAACGAATCAAATTTCTCACCCAACACGAAATACTTATAGGCACTGGAAATAAATCCCCATCCCAACTTATCCATGTTGCATTCCGTTGCCATTACAAATACCACATTCGACTTTTCAATTTCCTTCATTTGTGAAAGCGGATCGGAGTTCGTCATGGTGCCTTCCGGACGCTTGTGCAACTGCTTGTTGTAGAAATAAAAATTCAACGATTCGAAAATATCCGGCGCCCAAGGCAATTGCATTAAATTGAAAAAGTAACTATCTGAAATAACCGCCACCTTGGGTTGAATGCCGCTGTTTCCAGAGGATACACCGTACTTATCGTTCACTCCAACCCGCGGATAAGCCATGGGAAGAACGTCTATGGGCGAATACAAATTCATGCCCAAACCAATGTCGTCGTCAACACTTTCCATGGTGGTGCTTAACGGAAGGTTTCTCTTGTCCCACACGAACTCGTTCATCTCCTTTCCGAAAAGCTTCATGCAATAATTCACCAAAGAATCGGCTGCCAATGTTGCGCCATACTGACTCCAGTGAATACCAGTCTTCGGGAAAAGGGGTGCAGGTGTTTTGCCTTTCATTTCACGAAACCACTTTCCAAAGTCTATGTGCTGAATGCCCTGTGATTCCAAGCCTTTCTGGTATTCGGAATAATAACTTCTGTCAGAAACCATAGGGAATTCATCGGGAATGAATTCCGAATAGAATGAGGCTTTTCCGGGATTCATGACCACGACAAACTCAATTCCTCTTTCCTTCAACTTCGATTGAATGGCCTTCAACATAAATAAATTAGAATCGAGTTCAGACTGATTAATCTCTTCCGCACCTCGATAGGCGTTTATGTATTTAATCTCGTATAAATAATCTTCCTTACCAATGATAACACCGTTGGCTTTCGCCTTTCTGAAAAGTGAAAAAGCAATCTGATTGTGCAAACGAACAGCAGTGTTACGAAATCCGAATTGCTCGTTGATGTACTTGTTTCGATTCTCTTGGTAGGTGCCGTCGAACCACGCTTCCAGCGTGAGCGAATCTTTCGCGGTAGGGACAATAGCTCCGAAAAGTGGAGCCACTTCAACAAACGGTTTCACCATTTGAATCATGGGAAGAAACAAAGCCGCAATAACCAAGGCGAACAAAAAGGTATGCAGTTTATTACTCTTCATTAGAATCGAAAATAAATAAACGGATTAAACCCACTGGCCGTGACGTAACTCAATGACAAGATGAAAAGCGCAACGGCAAAGCACGTCATGAACACGTGTCCAATGTTTCTTAATTCGCGCTCTCCGAAAACAGCATCCTGAATTTTTTGTGTTTTTGGAAGGAGAAGGAAAAAGGAAAAGACAAAAGCCAATGCTCCGAGCACTATCCACTCCATGTCTATGGGCATGCTCACACTTCTTCCGTTTCCACCGAATAGCGCAGCGGTATAGCCCCATGCCGAAGCGAGATCTTCAACCCGGAAGAATATCCATCCGATAACAACCACCACAAACGTAAAAGCCACGCGCGTAATCTTCCCAATGGAACTCATGGCCTTCAGCAAGAATGCGCGCTCCAAAACAAGGAACAATCCGTGCCATGCGCCCCAAATGATGTAATTCCAAGAAGCGCCGTGCCACAATCCGGAAAGTAAAAACACCAACCATAGATTGAAATACAAACGTCCTTTGCTCACCTTATTTCCACCCAAGGGAATGTAGAGGTAATTGCGCATCCAGCTACCCAAGGTCATGTGCCAACGTCTCCAGAATTCGGTGATGCTTTGCGAGATATACGGATTGTTGAAGTTCTCAGGGAATTTGAAACCGATCATGCGTCCAATACCAATGGCCATGTCTGAGTATCCGCTGAAGTCGAAATAAATCTGAAGGGTATATGAAATAGCCGCCAGCCAAGCGGTTCCTGCAGCCAGTGTATTCGGATCGAGCGCACCCAAACCTGTTTCAGCATTGCCATATACGCTGTCGGCAAAAGCCGCGAAGGTGTTTGCAATCAGTACTTTTTTTCCGAGTCCAATGCAAAAGCGATAAAAACCGAACAAACGTTCGGTACTGTTGTCTCGAGCAGAGCGATCGGTGATCTGATCTGCAATGTCGTGATACCGAATGATGGGACCGGCTATCAATTTTGGAAATAGAATGATGTACAACTGATAGTCCCAAAAATTCTTCAAGGGTTTGTGAACCCTTCTGAACACATCTACTACGTAGGTAAGTGTCTCAAACGTGTAAAACGAAATTCCTATTGGAAGAACCAGTTTCGTCCACGGAATGCAGCTTTCCAAGCCCATTCCCTTCATGGCCACATTCACATTCTCTATGAAGAAGTTCATGTATTTGAAATAGACCAGCAGCCCTAAGTTCATTACGACAGAAAAAATCAAGATGAGTTTTCGCTCCGTCTCGTTCTTACTTCGGTCCATTCTTCCCACTAAGAAAAAATCGATAAGGGTGGTTCCAATAATGACAAAAATAAATTTCGGCGCACCCCATGCATAGAAGAACACACTTGACAATAACAAGAAGGCATTCTTGAATTTCTTCGGGCATATCCAATACAGCAGCAGGAAGGCTGGGAGGAAGATGGTTAGGAAGATGGCGGAGCTGAAGACCATCCTCCAAATATACAACGTGTTTTTTCTTAGGGAAGAATGTGCGAAGCACGAATGTTGCGAAGCAACGAATGCCTTCGGCGAATGTCTTCGACTGGCTGGGAAACTAAAAGGTGAGACAGATACTTGAGAGGGAAAAAGGTTTAGAGATTTTCTTCTTTTACAAGCAAAGAGATGCTGGCCTGTTAAAGATTGATTCATTTGCAGAGATTTTATCCCCCAGCTTCACTGGGGGCATTTCGGATGTCGCCCTTTGGGGCTCTTGACCACTTCGTGATCAATCTGACGTTGTCAGATCAATTGCTGTGCAATCAATCATCACCTGCGGTGATTATCTTTGTTTCAAACAAAGAAGAAATGACCCCCTTAGAATCCGCCAAAGAAAAAGCAAGCTTGTGGAAGACTTACGATTTAGACGCAGAGACGCGTGCAGAAATTGAACGCATGGAGCGTGAAGATGAGAAGTTGTTTATTGATTCGTTTTATTCCGATTTGGAATTTGGGACAGGTGGATTGCGCGGTGTGATGGGTGTGGGAAGTATGCGCATGAACAAGTATACCGTGGGAATGGCCACGCAAGGTTTGGCGAATTATATTTTGAAACACCATGCGCAAGTGGGTGGAGAAGGTTCGGTAGCGATAGCGTATGATTCGAGGAATAACTCGAGTTATTTCGCGCAAATTGCTGCAGATATTCTGGCTGAAAATGGGATTCGTGTTTACCTGTATTCTGAATTGCGTCCAACCCCGTTGTTGTCGTTCACCGTTCGTGAATTGAAGTGTACAGCAGGTATCGTTATCACCGCTTCGCACAATCCGAAAGAGTACAATGGTTACAAGGTTTATTGGAGCGATGGGGGGCAGATTTTGCCACCGAATGACAGGGGCATAATCAATGAGGTGAAGGGTGTTATGGGAGAGGTCAGTGCTACGCAAGATGCAAATGCTTTGCAAGATTCTTCGAAAGATGTTTCACAAGATTCCTTCGGAAAGAAGGGAGAGGTTTTGCAAGTGCCACTTTATGTTGAAGAAAAATATTTGGAACTTGTTCGTGGGTTGACGCTTTCGGAAGAAGCTGTAAAGAGTGAGAGTGACATCTCCATTGTGTACACATCTATTCATGGATCGGGGATAACGTTGGTGCCGAAGACGTTGGCGGCGTTGGGATTTTCGAATGTAAGTGTGGTGGAAGAACAGGCGGTGCCTGATGGGAATTTCCCGACGGTGGAGTCACCGAATCCGGAAGAGAAGTCTGCTATGAAGATGGCGTTGGAACTGGGAGAGAAGGTGAATGCTGAATTGGTTTTGGGTACTGACCCCGATACCGATCGAGTGGGATTGGCGGTTAGAAGCGATCAGAATGAATTGGTTTTAATAAATGGAAATCAGGCGGGAAGCTTGCTGGTGTATTACCGTTTGTTGGTTGGAAAGGAAAAAGGAAAATTACCTGAACATCCGTTTATTGGAAAGACGATTGTGACGACCGAATTAATTGCACGCATTGCGCATTCGTTCGGTGTGCCTTGTTACGACACGCTTACAGGATTCAAGTTTATTGCGGGATTAATCAAAGAGAAAGAAGGGAAAGAGAATTTCGTAGCCGGAGGAGAAGAGAGTTACGGCTATTTGGTCAGCGATTTTGTTCGCGACAAAGACGCTGCGTTGTCGGCGGTTCAGTTTGCAGAGATTGCAGCCTATGCAAAAAGTAAAGGAACAACGATGTGGGGCATGTTGAAAGACCTCTATTTGCAACACGGGGTGTTTCAAGAAGAGTTGGTGAGTATTACGTTGAAGGGAATAGATGGTGTTGCGCAGATTCAGAGCATGATGTCGCGCCTCCGCAACCACCCTCCGCAAACCCTTGGCGGAGTAGCACTTGCCGAGCTTCACGACGTGAAAGCAGGCACGTGCAAAAACATGATCTCGGGTGAAGTAACCACACTTCCCTACCCCAGCTCAGACGTCTTGCAATTCATCCTCACCGACGGCAGCAAGATCAGTGCTCGTCCGAGTGGCACCGAGCCGAAGATTAAGTTTTACTTTTCTTTGCGAAAAGAGATTTCTTCTTCTGAAGAAATTTCTTCAGTTCAGAATGAACTTATTCAGAGAATTGAGCTAATTAGAAACGAAATGCTAAATGCGGGGTAAGTCCACTGCGTGGGTAAATTAAAGTAAGTGGCTTCGCCGTAAGTCCAAACATAAGTATTTCTTCGAAATGTAAATTGAAGTAATTGGCTACGCCGTAGGTCAGACCGTATTCCCTTACAGCCAAAGGCTATTTACTTCAATTTACCCACGAAGTGGACTTAAAATAATTTGTTGCGGCTGTAAGTTATGTGAATTCGCGACATGTCGGAAAGTCCACCAAAACGTGGTACTCAGAAAGAATACTGAATTAATTATGCGTTTTTCTTATAAGGATGATTTCTCAATTCTCTCAATTAAAATGAAATTTGAGAAAAAATTATGTACGAAAAAAGTGAAGAATTTGCTCTGCGGATTGTTAAACTATTCAAACACTTACAGGGTAATGAGAAAGAATTTATTATCTCGAAACAGATACTACGAAGTGGGACTTCAATTGGCGCGAATTTAAGCGAGGCTCGCGGTGCAGAATCTACAAGAGACTATATTCATAAACTGCACATCTCATTCAAAGAAACCTACGAAACTCAATACTGGTTGAGGTTATTATACAAATCAGATTATCTAAACTCGAAACAATTCGAAGCTCTTGATTCCGGTTGTACCGATCTTCGAAATCAAATCGCTAGAACATTGATAAGCCAGAAGAAAAAGTTGAAATGACAAGTAAATTCCCTGCGGGGTAAGTTGAAGTAAATAGCCTGCGGCTGTAAGGAAATACAATCTGACTTACGGCGAAGCCACTTACTTTAATTTACTTCAAAGCAATTTATTCTAATTCCCTGCGGGGTAAGTTGAAGTAAATAGCCTGCGGCTGTAAGAAAATACAATCTGACTTACGGCGAAGCCACTTACTTTAACTTACACCTAAAAGGTATTTATTTTAACAGCCCCAGAAGATAGCTCCCGTATCCACTCTTCACCAACGGCTTCGCAAGCTCAACCAATTGCCCCTGATCGATATACCCCATCCGATAAGCAATTTCTTCTATGCATGAAATCTTCTTTCCTTGGCGTTATTCCATGACTTGAACGAATTGTCCCGCTTGCATGAGTGATGTGAAAGTTCCAGTATCTAACCACGCGGTACCGCGATTGAAAACACTTACAGTGAGTTGTCCACGTTTCAAGTATTCTTGATTGATATCGGTAATCTCGTA
>JBEIFO010000063.1:0-8862 GCA_040382375.1 Crocinitomicaceae bacterium | reverse complement strand
TTAGGTATTGCAGCTGGTGCTTACGAATTGGCTTTGGCTTATTCGAAAGAGCGTAAAGCATTCGGAAAAGAAATTTCACAACACCAAGCCATTGCTTTCAAACTAGCCGATATGGCTACCGAGATTGAAGCTGCACGTTTGTTAGTGTACAAATCTGCTTGGATGAAAGATCAAGGTATGAACTACGATGAGGCAAGCGCTATGGCGAAGTTGTACGCATCTACTGTGGCTATGAAGCACACGGTTGAAGCGGTTCAAATTCACGGTGGTTACGGATTCGTAAAAGAGTACCACGTAGAGCGTATGATGCGCGATGCGAAGATTACACAGATCTACGAAGGAACAAGCGAAGTGCAAAAAATTGTCATCTCGAGAATTGCACTTTCAAAATAAACGCATTTGAATTTCATTAACATAGGGCTGTTGTAAGACAGCCCTTTTTGTTGGAATTCACTTCCATTCGAAATCTATTTTCGTAGGGAAGCATGAACCCATTCAAACATACCATTCGCTTTGCGCTTGTCCTACTTATTCTCGCTACGGGAATTGGTGGAATCTATTATTTTTTGAATCGAAGTCACGCTGAATGGACAAGTCCATTGGCCTACATTCCCTCAAGCGCAACTGGTGTTGTAGAGTTGAAGAAGATTGAGGCATTCTCTGAAGCCATAGATTGGTCTGCAGAATTTTCTTTGAATGAAGGAATAAGTCGAATGCTTCGTGAAGTTTCGGAAGCCCCGCAAGGATTGAAATTCGAAAGTCAGTCTGTTTGGATTGTAGAGAATGAAGGCAATGACTTAATCATTCTTCCTGTTGGATATGGTGAAGAAGGCCAAGCGCTCGCTTCAAAGTGGAACGCGAAATTTCCCGAATTGAAATTTCTCTTTCAAGAACCTTATGCCATTTATGGAAATGGAAATATTGATCTTCCCGCAGAGGGAAGTCAGCTCGATGATTCTCAGGCATTCATGTGTGTGAAGGGAACCACTTCCTTCGATTCAAATTGCCATTATTATTTCAGAGTAGATCAGGTTTGGACGGCGCTAGACGATATTCACGGAAGTGAATCTTCGATGATTGCCGGATTCCAATGCAAACCGCTCAACATACCAGCAAATCAATCGAGCTTCACCTTCCAAAAAGTATTCACGAACGGAAGAACCAACACCAATTATTGGTTCAAGGCAGCTCATGCAGGAAGTCCGCTAGCCCTGTTGTCTTACCTCGACTCTCTTCGTCCGCAAGACGCACGCAATGCGTTCTTAAGTGCTCGCATGGAACAAGAAGCCAAGAAGAACGCTTCGTTGTTAGATTGGCTGAATAACAACGCCACTGGCGAATTGGCTATGGCTAATTTCGGAAGCGACACGCCCGATGCCAGCGGAATGATTTACGCCTTGGGCTTGAAATCGGACAGTGTGAATGTGGGAATATTATTCTCTGATTCCATCGCCTTAGATCCCATTCGAGAAGCGAACGTGGCAGAACTCTTCGCTATGGATAAAATTTATCCGAGCGAGGTGAAATACTATGGCGTGCGATTCAAGAATTTTTTCATGTTCGCAGAATCGAGAGAACTCTTATTGGCTCATCAACAATATCTGTTAACGGCAGGTGCAATTGGCGACAAGAGTTTCCCTTCGTTACCGAAGGGTGGGGTTATTACTGGAACGGACATGAAATATTCAAATACGCTCTCTGTTAAATTGGGCAACAGCTGGCGCGTTTGGCATTACGCTTCCGTTGCAGACCGAACCCAAGTGCGTTTGGTTGGTAAGGGAGCGATTGAGATTCAAACACAAGTTCAAGTGGCTGAGGATACCGTTTCAATTCCACCACAACCAACTCCAGAACCAGCACCAGTTGTGGAATCGGGAAAAACGAAGTCTGTAACGAATCACATCACAGGTAAGACTGAACAAGTAAAATATTCCGGCTCGAAGATCGAATGGGTTGCAAATGGAAAAACAACTTGGTCTGTTACGCTGTCGGCTGAAATTCTTGGAGTGGAACAGGTAGACGCGTTTAAAAACGGAAAAAAGCAATTGCTAATTCTGACTAATTCCAGATTGGAAATGTTAGACATCAATGGAAAAAATGTCGTTGGTTATCCGGTTGTTCTTTCTTCTAAACCCTGCACGAATTTGTGCGTGGCTGATTATTCGAACGCTCGCGATTACAGAATTTTGTTTGGTTGTTCGAACGGCACCGTTTACAATTACACGTCGAATGGAAAGTCTACAGCGGGTTGGAATGTAGCAAGCATGAAGGGTGATCTTCCTTCTTCCATTCAGTATAAAAAAGTGAATGGACAAGACGAAATTCAAGTCAAACGAGCAAGCGGAAAAACAACAATTTTGAAACGTAACGGCGCAGTGAAATAATGAAAGCAATTTATTTAACGAAGTTCGGAAAAGCGCACGAGGCTTTTGAAATTAGAGAAGTCGCTGATCCGATTTTAGGCGAAGGTGAAGTGTGTGTGAAGGTGGAAGTTTCCGGATTGAATTTCGCAGATGTATTGGGAAGGAAGGGGTTGTATCCCGCCCTGCCTGCGCCTCCTGTGGTTATGGGATACGATGTAGTTGGAATTGTGGAAGACGTTGGTGAAGGAGTTTCTTCCAATTGGATAGGAAAACGCGTAGCGTGTTTAACGCGCTTCGGTGGTTATGCTGAAAAGGTTTGCACCGCCGTTACAGGCATTGCTGAGCTTCCAGATTCCATTCCTTCCAACGAGGCCTGCGCGTTGGCAACGCAATACGTGACTGCGCTATACATGTGCGATTTCCTTCAACAAACAAAAAAAGGAGAGCGTGTGCTTATTCATGCAGCGGCCGGTGGAGTAGGAACCGCGTTAATTCAATTGTTGAAGGAAAAAGGATGTGAAATTTTCGCAACAGTGGGCAGCGATGAAAAAGTGAATGTCTTAGCGAAACAAGGCGTTACCGCAGTGAATTACAATTCGCATGACTATGAAATTGAAATTCGAAAACATTTAGGAACAGCCAATCTTGATGTGACTTTCAACAGCATTGGTGGAATGACATTTAAGAAAGACATGCGGTTGTTGGGGGCTGGAGGAAGATTGATGTTGTTCGGATTTTCAGACCGAACGAGCAAATGGGGCGGGAAGTTGGCCACCTTGAAATTGGTGTTCGATATGGGAAGACTCATTCCTTTATTGCTTTTAGGAAAGAGCCGGTCTGTTCTTGGAGTGAATATGCTAAGAGTAGCAGATGAACATCCCGAAATCATTGGAACCCTCTTGAATCAATTGGTTCAGATGCACACCTCAGGAAAAATTAAACCCATTATCGGCGGAGAATATTCGTTCGCTGAAATAGCCAAAGCACATCAATATTTAGAAAGTCGCCAAAGCTCAGGAAAAATAATTTTGAAGTGGTGAACACCCTAACACTCATTTTCTTATACATTCGCCAAGAATAACTTTTATATGTCAACGCAACACAAACTTTCCACCGCAGGATTACTTGTTACACTGGGTATTATCTACGGTGATATTGGAACCTCTCCGCTTTATGTTATGAAGTCGATTGTGGGTGATAAGCCTATTAGTGAGATGCTTATTTACGGAGGTATTTCATGTGTATTCTGGACGTTGACTATTCAGACCACCATTAAGTATATCTGGATGACACTTCGTGCTGATAACAAAGGCGAAGGAGGGATTTTTTCGTTGTATAGTTTAGTGAAGAGAAGAGGGAAGTGGTTGTTTTGGCCCTCTATGATTGGAGCTGCGACGTTGTTGTGTGATGGAATTATTACACCTCCAATTTCTGTTGCATCTGCAGTAGAAGGATTGAAAGTTTTTGATGAAGGAATTCCAGTGATGCCCATTGTATTGGCCATTATTACGGGCTTGTTTATGATTCAACGTTATGGAACAAAATTGGTGGGTGTTGCCTTTGGACCTATCATGCTCATTTGGTTCTCTATGCTGGCTGTATTGGGAACGTACAACGCGATGCTTCATCCGGAAATCTTCAATGCGTTGAATCCGAAATACGCCTACGATTTATTGGCGAATTACCCGAAAGGATTTTGGTTGTTAGGAGCGGTATTCCTATGCACGACTGGTGCTGAGGCGCTGTACAGCGACCTTGGACATTGCGGTCGTCCGAACATTCGGGTGACTTGGATTTTTGTGAAGACAGCTTTGGTATTGAATTACATGGGGCAAGGTGCTTGGCTTATGCAGCACACAAGTCTTGAAGGAAAGAATCCGTTTTTTGAACTTATGCCAGAGTGGTTCCTACTCCCTGGAATTATAGTAGCAACACTAGCTGCTGTAATTGCTAGTCAGGCCTTAATCTCTGGTTCGTTTACACTCATTGGTGAGGCGATTAACTTGAACTTCTGGCCACGCGTTGCGATTAAATTTCCAACAGAAACAAAAGGTCAACTTTATATACCTAGTGTGAACTGGTTGCTGTGGGCCGGTTGCATTGGTGTAATGCTGTATTTCAAGGAGTCTGCGCACATGGAAGCGGCATACGGATTATTCATTACTGTGGCCATGCTTATGACCACCTTATTGTTGTCGTATTATTTGATTTACCACAGACACTGGCCGTTCATACTTGTGGCCGGAATTGCTTCTCTGTTCTTTGCGGTGGAGCTATCTTTCTTCATTGCGAATTCAGTAAAACTGAAAGAAGCTTGGATGATGCTGATTGTTTATGCTGGAATTCTAATGGTTATGTATGTAACTATTCGCTACCGCAAATTCAGCAACGAGCGAATTGGTTTTATTTCTTTAGATCCATACATAGATACGCTTAGAAAACTTTCAGTAGACGTTAGTGTTCCTAAATATTCTACGCATTTGGTGTACATGACCAAGGCAAGTTTTACGGATCAGGTTGAGAAGTTGGTGATGGATTCTATTTTAGAAGGAACGCCGAAGCGTGCCGATGTGTATTGGTTTCTGCACGTAGATCGCACGAACGAACCTTATACCATGGAGTATGAAGCGCAAGAACTTGTAGACGATTTGGTTATAAAAGTGAATATTAAATTGGGATTCCGTGTTCAGGCGAAGGTTCACAATTACTTCTGTTTTATTCTTCAAGATTTAGCCACCAAGAATCATTTCAACCGCATTCAAAAACCAGAGCCTTATGGTTCCTATAACGACAGTATCGACGTTCGATTTGTGGTGCTTCAGAAATATTTAAGTGTGGAAAATGAATTGGGGGTGAACGAGAATTTCATTTTCGAGGCGCATCAATTCCTGAAGAGTATTTCTCTTACCGATATAGATGCTTGGGGATTGGAAGAAAATAGAACCTCCGTTGAAAAAGTTTCAATGGTTGTGAAATCGGGCGAGCGGTGCAATTTAATTATGCGCGGTCACAAAGCGCAATCCTAAATTACATTAATTCGGAAAGCTCTAACCAACGCATGGTTCCGTTATCTATTTGATCAGACAACGCGCCAAGTTCAAGAGCGGTTTTTTCCATCTGAATGTTATCAGTGGCTTTTAAAAGCTCGGCTTCAAGCTGAGCTTTTTTCTCTTCCCACAAAGGCAAGTTCTTTTCGAGAGTCTCGAATTCGTGTTTGTCTTTGAACGAAATTTTTCCAGCTGGTTTTTTCTTTTCTTCTTTGATGGGAGGGGCTGGCTCTTCTTGCTTCTTTGCTTCGGCAATTCTTTCTTGCTTCGCTGAAGCTTCGCTTAATACCGCTCGGAAATCAAGGGTACTTCCCAATAAATCATGCACATTTCCTTTTCCATCTAAAAGAAATAAATGGTCTACCAATTTGTCTAAGAAATATCTGTCGTGACTCACAATAACCAAGCATCCGGTGAAATTCAACAAATAATCTTCTAGTGCTGAAAGCGTGAATACATCTAAGTCGTTCGTAGGCTCATCGAGAATCAAGAAATTCGGATTCTTCATCAAAACCAACAGAAGTTGAAGACGCTTACGCTCGCCACCGCTCAGTTGATCAATGCGGTTGAAGTGCATGTGCTTCGGGAATAAAAATTTCTCGAGCATCTGCGACGCGCTAATGGTTTTACCTTTTGCCAGTGGAATGAAGTCAGCCACATCGCGAATACATTCGATAAGTCGTTGTTCGGGTATTAAGTTCGAAGCCGATTGCTCGTAAAATCCGAACACCACTGTTTCTCCATTCACAATCTTTCCGGCGTCGGGCTCCATGCGCTTGGTCATGAGGTTCAGGAAGGTTGATTTTCCACAACCGTTTCTTCCAATGATACCAATGCGTTCGTTCGATTTGAAGACATAGTCGAATCCGTCCATAACCGTTGAATCGCCCATAGACTTTGTGGCCTTAATGAATTCAACCACCTTCGAACCCATACGGGTAATGTTAATCTCAAGATCTAGTTCACTGTCTTCTGGCTTGCGTTTCAATTTGTCTTTCAACTCTTCGAACGAGTCCATCCGACTTTTGCTTTTCGTTCCGCGGGCACGTGGCATGCGGCGGGCCCATTCTGCTTCGCGACGGAAGGTGTTTAAATTTTTGTCGCGTGAAGCCGATTCAAGTTGCTCTCGTTCTGCTTTCTTTTCAAGATAATAAGAGAAGTTTCCTTTGTATTTGTATAGTTCTCCGTTTTCCAACTCGAGAATTTCATTCGTGATATTTTCCAAGAAATAACGATCGTGCGTTACCATGAACAAGGTCATGCGTGCCTTCGTTAGATACTCTTCCAACCACTCAATCATGTCCAGATCCAAGTGGTTTGTGGGCTCGTCTAGAATTAAAAAATCTGCTTCTTCCAACAACACACGCGCTAGTGCAATGCGTCGACGTTGCCCACCGCTCATGTTTCCCATGAGTTGGTTCAGATCAATAATGTTGAGTGCGCCAAGAATTTGTTTGGCCTTGGCATCGTAGTCCCAGGCATCGGCATGTTCCATCATATCATGCGCTTCTTGAAGGCCTTCACCAGTTTCAATAGCAACGTCATAAGCGCGAATGGCTTTGGTCATGAGGTTGTCTGCCGCGAAGAGAAAGTCAATGGCAGTGCCGTTTGCATCGAATGCTTCATCTTGAAGCAGGATAGCCCATTTGATTTCTTTGTTGAATGTAATTCTGCCCGCATCGGGATAGTCTTTTCCTGCCAACATGTGCAGTAGGGTGGATTTTCCGGTTCCGTTCTTCGCAACTAACGCAACTTTTTGTCCTTCTTCAATACCGAAAGAAAGGTCTGTAAACAATTCACGAATACCGAAGGCCTTCGACACATTTTCAACTGATAATACATTCATGGCGCGAAGTTCGTTGAATTTGTTCAATTATACCACAACACATTCCCGTGCAATTGTGTTATTTTCGAAGAGTGAAATTTTATACAGCCCCATTTTTAGACATTCCTGCTGGAAAGTTGTATCGCATTCTTGCCTTGCGATCAGATGTTTTTGTTGTTGAACAGAACTGCGCTTATCAAGATTTGGATGGGAAAGACGAGCACTCCCTTTGGGTTTGGGCCGAAGATGAAAGCGGCACTGTGCACGCTACTGCGCGTTTACTTCCTGCCGGAATTTCATACAAGGAAATTAGCATTGGTCGCGTGTGCACTTCTTTGCAGTCGCGTGGCTCTGGACTAGGAAAATTACTCATGAAAGAGTGTTTGGAACAGTGTGAACAGATTTGGGGAAATCAAACCATCACCATTTCAGCACAAGAATATTTATTGAAGTTTTACAATGAATTGGGATTTGTGGAAGAAGGCGAGATGTATTTGGAAGACGATATTCCACATTTGAAAATGAAACGAAAAGCATGAGTATTTCAGTCACGAAATACAATATTCACGAGTGGTTCATGGCCGCTGGCGTATTTTGCATGAGTGTCTATTCGAAGGGCGTAACTATTTTTTTTGCCTTGGCTTTTTTAACCATGGTCATTCAGGTTTTTTCGGGTGGAAGGAAAATCGAATGGTCTAGTTTCAATGGTTGGGCCTTTGTTATGTATGGAGTTTTTACTGTGTTTTTACTTTCTGGAATTTGGAACGAATGGAATCACCAGACCGCTCTTTCTGAAGTTGAAACAAAAATTTCATACCTAGCATTTCCACTTTTGTTTTTATTCACATCGAATTCTATTCTTCATTCATTGAGGAGATTTCAGTGGGCGCTAGTAAGCGGGTGTGTCTTCTTTGCGCTGATTTGTCATGTGCACGCTGTCTTTGGATTTTTCGAAACGTGTCTGTGGGAAGAGTTTGTTTATGGAAGACTAGCATGGACGTTTCATCCAACCTATTTGGGATTTTTCTATTTGCTTTCCATGGTGTTTTTAGCCGGGGAATTCCTCGATTCAATAAATAAAAGGAAATCGAATTGGCTAGTGTTAGGCATTGTGTTCTTTTCTCTGGAAACCGCATTCATGGCTTCTCGCGCGGGCTTCTTAGTACTGTTTTTGTTCTATGCAATTTTTGCTTTTCATGTCTTTCGAAATGGAAAAAACAAGAAAAGGGCTCTCGTTGTATTTTCATCTTCGATGCTTTCCTTCATCATTTTGTTTTTAAGCTTTTCGCCCATTTCAGGAAGGGCGAAAGAGGCTGTAGAAAATTCAAAGTCAATTTCAGAAACGAAAAAAGAAGAGAAAGTAGCAAGCACGAGCGAGCGTATTGTGAGTTGGCAAACCGCATTGGAAATTGGTCGCGATTATCCGTTAGGAGTTGGTACAGGAAATTGGAAGTCGCATTTTAAGGAACGTTATCTCTTGAAGGGAGCAAACTTTGCCGCGGAGCATTCGCATCCTGCTCACAATGCTTATCTACAAATTTTAGTCGAATGGGGGTGGCTGGGATTACTAACGTTATTGTCCTTGTTGTTTGCGGGATTTAGACGCGCTTGGCAGATGAATGACTTG
>JBEIFO010000062.1:0-8910 GCA_040382375.1 Crocinitomicaceae bacterium | reverse complement strand
TATTTGATGTCAAGTTCTACGTATGGAAGAATTAATTTGTCTTTGATGTATTTCCAAATGATGCGAGTCATTTCATCGCCATCCATTTCAACAATCGGATTGGCTACTTTGATTTTATTCATGTCTTGATTGATTAGGGTACAAAAATAAATCGGGAGCTGCTAATTAAAGCGAGCTCCCGATGTTTTTTCAGTTTTTGTTTAAAACTTAAACTTGCTCGCGCGTTGCGAAGAAAAATGCACCTTCGTTAGCTGCATTCTCGTCGCTGTCTGAACCGTGAACGGCGTTAGCAGCGATACTTGTAGCAAACATGCGACGGATGGTTCCTTCATCTGCTTTTGTAGGGTCAGTAGCACCAATAAGTGTTCTGAAGCTTTCTACAGCGTTATCTTTTTCAAGAATAGCAGCCACGATAGGACCGCTAGTCATGTATTCTACTAATTCTCCGTAGAACGGACGCTCTTTGTGAACCTCGTAAAAACGAGAAGCATCTTCTAGAGTAAGTTGTGTTAATTTCATTGCGCGGATAGTGAATCCTGACTCAATGATTTTGTCAATGATTTTTCCTGTGTTACCAGCAGCTGTTGCATCTGGCTTAATCATCGTAAAAGTGCGATTTCCTGACATAATAAATATTTTGGATTGCAAAAATACAACATTCCCATTCTAAATTCGCTGAAAATTAACTGAGATGAATTCAAATCTTACTTCGGCGGAAGCCATGGAATTGGAAGACAATTATGGAGCTCACAATTACCATCCGATTCCGGTTGTTATTGCCAAGGGAAAAGGCGTAAGGGTTTGGGATTTGGAAGGGAAGGAGTATTTCGATTTTCTTTCGGCTTATTCTGCAGTGAATCAAGGACACTGCCATCCGAAGATTATTCAAGCATTGAAAGATCAAGCTGAGAAAGTGACACTCACTTCTCGTGCGTTTTATAACAGTGAACTGGGGACGTATGAAAAGTTCATTACTGAATACTTCGGTTATGAGAAAGTTCTTCCGATGAATACAGGTGTTGAAGGCGGCGAGACCGCTGTGAAGCTGGCGCGCAAGTGGGGTTATAAAGTGAAAGGCATTGCAGACAACCAAGCGAAAATAGTTTTTGTTGAAGGGAATTTTTGGGGAAGAACACTGGCTGCAATTTCTACTTCTCAGGATCCGAGCAGTTATGCAGGATTCGGTCCGTATATGCCCGGATTCCTGTCTATTCCTTACAATGACTTGAACGCATTGGAAGCGTGTTTATCGAGCGATTCGAACATCGCCGGATTTATGTTCGAGCCTATTCAAGGTGAAGCCGGAGTGGTTGTTCCGCATGAAGGGTATTTGGCAGGTGTTCGTGTGTTGTGCACGAAGTACAATGTGTTGATGATTGCCGATGAAGTTCAAACTGGATTGGCGCGTACCGGAAAGATGTTGGCCTGCGATCACGAAAATGTGAAGCCAGATATTTTAGTTTTAGGAAAAGCACTTTCAGGTGGGGTTCTTCCGGTGAGTGCTGTTCTTTCGAGTAATGAAATTATACTGACCATTAAGCCAGGTGAGCACGGAAGCACCTATGGTGGAAACCCTCTGGCATGTGCCGTGGCAACAGCCGCCTTGGAAGTTCTTCGCGATGAACACATGGCAGAAAATTCAGAGCGTTTGGGAGAGCTATTCAGAAGTGAAATGAGAAAACTTCAAAGCGAAGTTTCCTTGGTTACCCTTGTTCGCGGAAAAGGATTGTTGAACGCTGTGGTGATTGATGATCACGAGGAAAGTGAAGCTGCTTGGAACATTTGTGTAGACCTTGCGAAGAATGGGTTACTTGCCAAACCTACACATGGAAACATAATTCGTTTTGCTCCTCCATTGTGCATTACCGAAGCAGAGATTATGCAATGCGTTGAAATTATTTCAAACGTCATTAAAGCTCACGCGAAGAAGTAAGTCGAAGGGTTTATAACCAACCCTTAGATTTCATCCATTCGTCGTTGAACATTTTACCTAAGTAACGAGTGCCGTGGTCGTGGAAAATAACTACCACAACATCTCCTTCTTTGAATCTATCTTTCATTTGTATAACACCAGCCATGGCTGATCCGGCGCTGTTTCCAGCGAAGATTCCTTCTTCTTTCGCTATTTTACGTGTGTAGATTGCAGCGTCTTTATCCGTTACTTTTTCGAAGTGATTAATCAAATTGAAGTCAACATTTTCCGGAAGGAAATCTTCACCAATCCCTTCGGTTACATAGGTGTAAATTTCATCCTTACTGTAGCTTCCGGTTTCTTTGTATTGTTTGAATATTGAACCGTACGTATCAATTCCAAGTACTTGAATATTCGGATTTTTTTCTTTCAAGAAACGCGCTGTTCCAGAGATGGTTCCGCCTGTTCCAACACCAACAACGAGGTGCGTAATCTTACCGTCTGTCTGATCCCAAATCTCTGGACCCGTAGATTCGTAATGCGCTTGAGCATTGCTCGGATTGTCATACTGATTCGGTTTCCAAGAGTTTGGCGTTTCTTTTTCAAGACGGGAAGAAACGCTGTAGTAGGAGCGAGGATCTTCCGGATCAACATCAGTCGGACAAACAATAACTTCCGCCCCTAACGCACGAAGCGCATCGAACTTTTCTTTACTCTGCTTATCGGTACTTGTGAAAATGCACTTGTATCCTTTCATGATAGCCGCAATGGCTAAGCCCATTCCTGTGTTACCTGAAGTTCCTTCGATAATGGTTCCTCCCGGTTTCAATCTCCCATCTTTTTCAGCATCTTCAATCATCTTCAAAGCCATGCGGTCTTTAATGGAATTGCCTGGATTGAAGGTTTCAACTTTGGCTAAAACCAAAGCCGGAATATCTTTTACAATGGTATTTAGTTTCACCATAGGCGTGTTGCCAATGGTTCCAAGAATGTTTTCGTGATACTTCATGCTGCGAAGGTAGGTTAGAGATTTAATTTTTTCGAATCGACTCCGCTGGTCGAAACGTTGAAACGTATAGCGATGGAAGAATCATGGCCAATACACAAACGCAAAGCGTGATTGCATTGAGAACAATTATTTCCATGGGATGCATCAGTATGGGAATTTCAGAAACATAATAATTTGTAGGGTCTAACTTAAATACCCCTGTGTACTTCTGAAATAGCGCAAGGCCAACACCTAAAATATTTCCAATTAATACTCCCTTTCCAATGATGTGGGCTGCGTGCCACAAGAACACACGAAGTAAAATCGGATTCGGTAATCCCATGGATTTTAATGTTCCAATAAACGATTGTCTTTCCAAAATAAGAATGAGCAATGCCGAGGTCATGTTCACAATGGAAAGCACCACCATAAGCACAACAATAATGATGACATTCACATCGAGCATTTCCAACCAAGCAAATATTTCCGGGTTGCGATCGGTGAGTGGAATGACGAACAAGTCGTATGGAATAGCTTCCCACAAAGGATCTCGAACACGCTCAAGCGCTTCGAAATTTTCAACCTGAACTTCATATCCACCAATGTAATTGACCTCACTGCCGCGAAGGTTCGTATAGGTCCATCGTGGGGTTACGAATTCGTTCTCTCCATGCGGAGGGAATTTTAAATGCACGTATGTCGTGTCTGAAATTTGGTAAGGCGCTGAAGTGATTAAACCGAAGGTGGTGTCGCGCATTTCTAAATAATAGATAGGGTCCTTGGCCGATTTTCCGTCGAGCCAATGTTGTTCAAATTCTCCGTTGTTTCCGAAGCCAACGGGTGAAATGAATGTAAGCAGCGGAACGGTTGCGGTGTCTACTACAATTTGCCCTTGAAGTCCCCATCCGCCGAACTGTTGCAAGTAAGCAAGATGAACAAAAATAAATTTTTCATCATACTCTTCCAATTCCGTTTTGTAGGTTCCAACCAATGTGAAATTTTGTTGCTGAATATCGTCTTCCGTGTTCACGATATACAAACTCAACTTTTGCCCGAGCTGAAGTGAAAGGCGATTTGCAATATGTTCCGATAAAACAATTTCAGCAACAGGCAGCGTGTCGGCTGTATAGCGCAGCTGCATGACTCTTCCTTGCGTTAGCACGCTATGCAGAAAGGTGGTGTCGTATTGTTCTTCTATTCCTTTCGCAATAACGCCTGACAGTCCGGTTTTCGATTCTACAATGGCGGGCTTTTGCGCATAGACGCTGACGTTTTTTATGCCAGAAATTTTCTTTAGATCCCCAATTAAATTTTTATCGTAAAGCAACGGCACCGATTCTTGCGCAGCATTATCTCCATTGGAAACGATTTGAAAGTGTCCGCCAAAACCGATTACCTTTTGTCTCACCTCCGATTGAAATCCTTTCACAACGGCCAATGCAAGTATCATAAGCGCAATTCCTATAGCCACGCCCCACATAGCAATACGAACAATGGGCTTCGAAATACGCCCGTTGTCGCGTGCTCGAAGCATGCGAAAAGCCAAGAAGGATGCTAGCTTAAAAGATTTCATTGCGGCTCAAAGTTAGGACTTCGACATTGGAAAGTTACTAACTTCATTTATTTCGGTTCGATTTTGGTTAAGAATTTATAAAATTTGTGTGCTCATGAAACACATTCGTATTCCTTTGTTCTTGTGCTTGCTTTTTATCTTGAATGCATTCTCTGTATTCGCACAAAATTCGGGTGCTTCACAAACCGAGAATTATTTCTCTTTATTAAAAAACAAACGGGTGGCTGTAGTTGCCAACCAAACTAGTGTTATTGGTAATGTGCATCTTGTTGACACGCTTTTGGCTAGCGGAATTCAAGTGGTGAAAATATTTGCGCCTGAGCACGGTTTCAGAGGTGAAGCCGGAAATGGAGATCACGTGAGCAACGGTTTCGACAAGAAAACACAACTTCCCATTTTTTCTTTATACGGAAGTCATACAAGACCCACTGCAGAAATGCTTTCCAACGTGGATGTCATCGTTTTCGATATTCAGGATGTGGGTGTGCGGTTCTACACTTTTTTGGCAACCATGCAAGAGGTTATGGAGGCAGCTGTAATAAGCAAAAAGGCGGTAATTGTTTTAGACCGCCCGAATCCGAATGGCTATTACATAGACGGGCCGGTAATGACCGATCCGAAATTGTATTCGTTTGTTGGACAGCTGCCTATTCCTATTGTGCATGGATGTACACTTGGCGAGTTAGCAAAAATGATAAATGGAGAAGGTTGGTTAACAGGAAAGAAAACTTGCGAATTGACTGTTATTCCATGTAGCCAATACACTCACAAGTCTTATTTTGAGCTGCCAATTAAGCCTTCGCCAAACTTGCCCAACATGACTTCTATTTATGCCTACCCTAGTTTGTGTTTGTTCGAAGGAACTTGCATTAGTATTGGGAGAGGAACCAACTTTCCGTTTCAACAATTTGGATTCCCGAATTGCAAAGTGGCTGAAACATCTTTCACCCCAAAAGAAATTCCTGGAGTGTCTTCTAACCCACCATTCGAAAATCAACTGTGTAAGGGAATCAAAGTGAGTTTCGAGAAGCGTCCAACCCAATTGAATCTTTCTTGGTTAATGAACATGTACAGCAGTTATCCGAATAAGGAAAAGTTCTTTTCATCTCCTGCTTTTTTCGATAAATTAGCCGGAAACACCTTGCTTCGAAAGCAGGTTGCAAGCGGTGTTTCCGAAGATGATATTCGAGCTTCTTGGCAAAAGGATTTAGATAGCTATAACGTCATTCGTAAGAAATATTTATTATACCCCGATTTCAATTAATCATGAATAGTTCAATTAAAATTTTTCTTCTCTCCTTAGCTTTTTTTCTAGGTGGAAAAACTGCTTTTGCTCAGTTGGAAAATACGACTCGCGATGTTGCCCGAAAGCATCCGAATGGCAAACCATATGTTGTGGTGTATATGAAAAATACAACCGGAGAAATTGTGAAGGAAGAGGTGTATTATTCAAATGGAAATTTGGAATGGGAAGGATTTTACAAACGTTCCATTGAAGACGGTTCGTGGAAGTATTATTATCCGAATGGAAAATTGAAAAGCAATCAGTATTACACCAAAGGAAAAGAGAACGGTGTATTTCTCGATTACAACGAGTCGGGAAAATTGGTGAAGCAGAGTTTATTCAAAGACGGAAAACTAGTTTCAGAACAGAGCTTCTAAGTTATTTTTTCGGCACCCACTTGTTTTCTTCAGCACCTAATTCCTGCGCTGCTGCACGTGAAAGCGTAAAGAGGTAATCGGAAAGTCTATTCAAATATTGAATGAAAATTGGATTAACCGTTGAAAGCTCTGCTAGCGCTGTCGCAGTTCGTTCGGTTCTTCTGCACACGGTTCGCGCAATGTGAATGTGCGATACGGTAGCATGTCCGCCCGGAAGAATGAAGTGCTTCAATTCAGGAAGCATGGCAGTCATTCGGTCTATTTCATTCTCAAGAATTTCTGAAGCGTTTTCAGGAAGAGCAGGAAGTTGAATTTTCTCGGCTTGATCGGGCTCTGTGGCCAAGTGACTTCCAACTACAAAAAGATTGTTCTGAATTTCACGAAGTGTAGCATGGTGCGAAGGAAGCAAATCGGCAACAAGACCAATGAACGAATTCAATTCGTCAATATCTCCGTATGCCGCTATGCGAATGTGGTGTTTCGGAAGTCGTGTTCCGCCCAATAACATCGTCTTTCCGTCGTCGCCTTTCTTCGTGTAAATCTTCATTTTCTTATTCTTTAATGGGTTCTGGTAAATTCCAATTTCCGCGAATCACAAACCGAACGGTCGTTCGGTTGCGTTGTTCCAGCAACACTTCTTTGTATTGAAGAAGCTGTTGCATAACCATCGGCTTCGGGTGGCGAATGGTTAATATGCTCACGTTGTCGTTGTATCTAACATGAAAGTCGCTCAACTGTTCAACGAGAGACTTTAATTTATTTGGCTCCGATGGTATGCACACTGAAAAATTCAGCGCTGAGTTTTCCATCATGTGCACGTGAATGCCAAGATTGGCGAAGGTTTTGAAGATGAAGGTGAGGTTGTCTTCCACCACAAAACTGAAATCTTTGGTTGAAATAGAAATTAAGGTTTGGTTCTGTTTCAAAATATACGAGGCCACCTCTAGCTCTGCATTCGCACGTTCGATGATACGCGTTCCTTCAGCTGTTGGATTTAAAAACGACTTAATGTAAAGTGGAATGTTCTTGTTTTGAAGCGGCTTAATGGTTCGCGGATGAATCACACTTGCGCCGTAATACGCCAGTTCCACAGCTTCACGAAACGAAATCTCTTTGAGAAGTTGTGTCGGCTCGAAGCACTTCGGATCTGCATTCAATAAACCGGGAACATCTTTCCAAATGGTAACCGATTCGGCATTCAACAAATAGGCGAATATCGCTGCTGAAAAATCTGACCCTTCTCTTCCCAAGGAAGTTAGCCTTTCCTTTTCGAAGAAATCTTGTGCAACATCTTTCGTAGAATCTTGCAACGCATCTTGTGCAACACAGGCGCCAATAAATCCCTGAAGGACAAGCGTTGCATGATTATCGAATTCTTGACGAAGCGCAGCAACTTTCTCTTCACTCTTATCCCAAAGCACACGCGCATCGCGGAAGCGAGAGTCTGTTACTATATAATCAGCACTGTTTAATCGTTTTGAAGAAAGATTGTTCTGGTTGAAACAGGCATTCACAATAGCTGTCGATAAATACTCACCGTAACCAATAATGCGGTCATATTCTTCATCGAAACTTCCTTCTATTTCCTTCTTGCAAATTTGAGATAATGTATCGAAAACCAACAACCAATCGGTGTCTGTGTCGACTTCCAATTCTTTCGCAATATTGAAATGAAAATGAAATATTTCTTGAAGCTCTTTTTCGAAATCTTTTCCTTCGAAACGTTTCTTGTGAATGGTTTCCAGCGCGTTGGTTGTTTTGCCCATGGCAGAGACAATCACAATTTTATTTTCCGGAAAATGATTGAGAATGGAACATACGTTTCGCACAGCTTCTGCATTTCGAACCGAAGCCCCGCCAAATTTATGCACGGTTATTTGTGCCATGATGCTTGTCTTATTTGTTCAGTAAATAAATATCCGTTTAACCATTCGCCTGAAAAAGTAGCGTTGTACTTTCTGTAAAAGTTCAACGCGGGTTCATTCCAATCGAGCACCTGCCAAGTCATTCCGTGGAAATTTCGTTTTGCACATTCGTTAGCTACTTCTTCAAACAAACGCGCTCCTATTCCATTTCCACGTATTTCTTCCTTCACCACAATATCTTCCAAATAAATCATGGGTCCTTTCCAGGTGCTGTAGCGAATATAATAAAAGGCAATTCCAACAATTTGTTCATTTCGCTCTGCAACAAAAAATTCGAAGAATGGATTTTCCTGAAATCCCCATGCCTCCATTTGTTCAACGGAAACCACAACCGCTTCCGGTTCTTTTTCATACACCGCCAATTCTTGAATAAGCGCAAGTGATTCCTTGAGATCGGCTTTCGTTCCTTTTCGAACGTTTGTCATTTCCATGCCGCAAAGTAAAAGCAAAAAACAATCAAATACATCCTGTTGTACCTTTGCACCATGGCAGGAGTACGTTTAGAAAAATTTGGTTCATTAATCAAGCGCGAGTTATCGGTGTTGTTTCAACAAAATTCACGCGAATGGTTAGGTGGAACCATGGTAACCATTACGCAAACGCGTGTGGCTCCCGATTTAAGTTTGGCGCGCATTTACATCAGTGTTTTTCCATCAGATAAAAAGGAAGAAGCGTTGAAATTGTTGAAGCAAAACCATTCTTCCGTGAAAAGAGAATTGGGATTGAAAGTGGGAAAGCAAATGCGCAAAGTTCCGGAGTTACAGTATTACATTGACGACTCTTTGGATTATTACGAGACCATAGATAATTTATTGAAGAAGTAAGCATGCATTACGATCCTATTAAGCGC
>JBEIFO010000061.1:0-8954 GCA_040382375.1 Crocinitomicaceae bacterium | reverse complement strand
TGAGCGCTTCTACATGGGTGGTGTTTACTTGAGCGGATACCTTTTAGATGGACGTGAAATTGTGAATTTGCGTGGTTACGACGATTTGTCTTTGACCATGCCAAGCGATCGTGTAGGAGCTCCTGTAATTACGAAGTATGGCGCGGAACTTAGATATCCAATATCTCTGAATCCTCAAGCAACAATCTTCGCCTTGGCTTTTGCTGAAGCAGGAAGAACGTGGGTAGATTTCTCGGATTACAATCCGTTCAATTTATACAAATCAGTGGGTGGTGGACTTCGAATCTTTTTACCTATGTTTGGATTATTGGGATTCGATTACGGATGGAGATTGAACGATGTACCTAACGCTCCAAACATGGCGCCTGGTCAGTTCCACTTCAGTATTGGTATGAACATGGGTGAACTTTAAAAAAAACGAATGATGAAAGCAAATTCAACAATCAAATTCATTTTTTCTTTTGTGCTTATTGTTTCAACGTTGTCGTTGAGCGCTCAAAAATTCGCATACGTAGATTCGAAGTATATCTTATCGCACATGCCTGAATACGTAGCCGCTCAAAAGCAGATCAACGAATTAAGCAGTGAATGGCAGGCTCAGGTAGAGCAGAAATACACCGCCATAGAGCAATTGGAAAAGTCTTTTCAAGCGGAGAAAATATTACTTACTGAAGAAATGAAGAAGAAGCGCGAAGCCGACATTAACGAGCGTCGCGATGAAGCCAAGCAATATCAAAAATCTAAATTTGGTGTTGAGGGCGACTTATTCAAAAAGCGAGAAGAGTTGGTTGCTCCTATTCAAGAACAAATTTTTCAAGCCATTGAAGATATTGCTTCACAATCTCAATACATGGTGGTATTCGATAAAGCGAATCACTCGAATATGTTATACACTAATCCGAAACACGACATCAGCGATAAGGTGCTGAAGAAAATGGGATTGAAGCCAGGTGAGGTTTTGGACAAAGGAGACGATAAGGAAGATTCTGAGGAGAAATCAGACGAAAAACCAGGCACCGGAACAGGTCGCCCAGGAAATGATCGTCCAAGTTCACCGGGGAAAGGCAACTAATGCGTATTTTTGGTACTGTCATTGAATAGAAGAAAAAAAAACAATACAATCATGAAGAAGACAATTTTAGCAGCACTATTTATTTCATTGGGATTTGGTGCATTCGCGCAGAAGTTAGCGCACGTGGATAGACAAGCAATTCTTTTGCAAATGCCTGCAATGAAAGGAGCTCAAGCCGATATGGAGACAGCTAAAAAATCCTTTGAAGGTGAGTATGTAGTTATGCAAAAGGAGCACGATGATAAGGTTGCTGAGTATGAAACCAAATCGAAAATGTCTGTAAGTGCTGGTGGATGGCCAGAGGCTATTCGTCAAAGTAAAGCGCAGGCCATTGCAGATCTAGAGCAGAACATGATGGACTTCCAACAAACTGCAAACGGTGAGTTACAGCAAGTACAGGAATCATTATTGAAGCCTTTGTACGATGAGCTTGACGCAGCAGTTGCTAAACTTGCTAAGGCAGGCGGGTATACTTATGTTTTCGATTTAGGTGCTGGAAATTTAGTTTATGCTGGTGGAGAAGATTTGAGTGAAAAGCTACGCGCCGAATTAAAAATCCCCGCTCCATCGCCTACAGCCCCTACTCAGAAATAATTGAAAGTACTATATTGAAATCCCGCTAGGCGGGATTTTTTTTGCCATGAATACAAATCCAATAGGCATATTCGATTCCGGAATTGGAGGGCTCACTGTGGCTAAGGCCATACAGAAAGTTCTTCCCAATGAATCGTTTATTTATTTCGGAGATACCGCCCACTTGCCATACGGCGATAAGTCGCCCGATAGTATTCGCGCTTATTCAAATCGTATTGCAGAACTATTAGTAGAAAATAATTGCAAGGCCATTGTTATTGCATGTAACACTGCTTCAGCGCATGCCTACAAGACTGTTGTTAAAAGTATTCCTTCTCACATACCGGTTATAAATGTTGTGGATCCAGTAGCGACATACACAGCTGCGAATTACAACAAGACGAAAGTGGGTGTTATTGGAACAAAGGGAACCATTCAATCCCGCATTTATGTGAAGCGCATTGAGAAATTAAATCAAACGTTAAAAGTTCTTTCCAACGCAACTCCCTTGTTGGCTTCAATGATTGAGGAAGGATATTACAACAACAAAATTTCGCAAAGTATAATCGATAGTTATTTGTCGAAATCATCATTCAAGGGTATTGAGGCACTCATCTTGGGCTGCACGCATTATCCTTTAATAAAAAAGGAAGTAGAGACGTTCTATCAGCAGAAAATAGAGATCATTGACAGCGCATCTGTTGTTGCGCAAGCGGTCTCTGATGTTTTGAAAAAGAAAGATATTCTCAATACAAGTAAGCGCAAACCGAAGTACTCCTTTTGGGTTTCAGATTACACTGAGTCTTTTGAGAAAAGCACCGCTATTTTCTTCAACCAAAAATTGAAATTGGTTGAAAAACGAATTTGGAAAGACGAACGTTATTAATGTTTGAAGTGACGAACACCTGTCATGTACATGGCCACTTTGTTCGCATTGCAATAGTCTATTGAAAGCTGATCTTTTATTGAACCTCCCGGTTGAACCACTGCAACAATACCCGCATTCTTAGCAATTTCTACGCAATCAGGGAATGGGAAAAACGCATCGCTGGCCATGGCACTTCCTTCTAGAGAAAAACCAAAGTGCTTCGCTTTTTCAATGGCTTGTTGAAGCGCATCTACGCGAGAAGTTTGTCCGGTTCCACTCGCAAGTAACGTGTTGTCTTTTGCAAAAACAATGGTGTTGCTCTTGGTATGCTTCACCAATTTATTTGCGAAAATCATATCTTCAATAGAAGCAGCATTGGCTTCGGTCAGCGTTGCACATTTTAAGTCGGCTGCTGATTCCGTTGCACTGTCTTTTTCTTGAACCAAGTATCCATTCAAAATAGATCTTACTTGGGTTTGAAGAAGGGGAGTTTCTTTTATGATTAGAATGATTCGATTCGCTTTTGATTTCAATAACTCAACAGCCTCAGGAGCGAATGAAGGCGCAATCACAACTTCACAAAATAGTGAATTTATTTTTTCTGCTGTGGCTAAATCTATTTCACCATTAGCAATGAGAACTCCGCCGAAAGCTGAAGTGCTGTCGCAGGCGAGCGCCGCTTCGTATGCTTCAGCCATAGAAGGTCTTGTTGCAACGCCGCAGGCGTTGTTGTGTTTTAGAATAGCGAATGTGGGGGCATTGTTTTTGAATTCAGCAATCAGCTGAACCGCGGCTTCAACATCTAATAAATTGTTGTACGAAAGTTCCTTTCCGTTAAGCTTCGTGAACAACGCATCGAGGTCGCCAAAGAAACTTCCTTTCTGATGTGGGTTTTCGCCATAGCGTAAAACATGTGCATCGCGCGAAGCAATGCGAAGAGAACCGTCTTGATCTCCCTTGAAATAGGTGTAGATAGCAGAATCATAATGCGAAGAAACTTCGAAAGCTTGCTTAGCGAAGAATTGTCTTTGCTCGAGCGAAGTCTCTCCCTTCTGATTGACAAGCAATTCATGAAGCGCGCTGTATTCATTTTTCGAAGGAACAATTACAACGTCATTGAAATTTTTTGCAGCCCCGCGAATAAGAGCAATTCCTCCGATGTCTATTTTTTCAATGATGTCTTCGTGCGAAGCACCTGAAGCAACAGTTTTTTCGAACGGATATAAATCAACAATAACACAATCGATAGCTGGAATGTTATATTTCGCAGCCTCTTCCAAATCTTGGGCTTCGTCTCGTCTGTATAAAATTCCACCCAAAACACCGGGGTGAAGTGTCTTCACTCTTCCTCCAAAAATACTTGGATATCCTGTTAAATCTTCCACAGCAGTGACAGGGATGCCCATGTTTTCAATGAAGGTTTGGGTTCCTCCGGTGCTATAAAGTGTAATACCCAATTGATTCATTTGTTCAACAATTGGAGCTAAACCATCTTTATCGAACACGGAAATGAGAGCTGAAGAAATTCTTTTGTTCACGTTATTGAAAATTAAGTGGCGAATTTACAATGTAAATCAGGGCTTTAGCCTTGCTTTTTTCAACAACCCGTGATTATTGTTGTTTTTTGCTTTTGTTCTACTTTTCAGACCTTATCTTTGAGTGTAACTTAAAAGGAGATCACACATTGGCATTTTCACTCGGTAATCAAGCGCACCCGTTTTTCGATACATTGAATACGCGTGTAGAACAGTATTTCACAACGAAAGGAATAAGCAGAACTGGTAATTGGAAAATATATACAAAAGCTACCATGCTTTTGGTTTCTATAGCCGTTGTTTACGCCTCTCTGTTACTTTTTCAATCGTGGGCAGCACAACTGATTCTTTGGTCTGTGTTGGGTATGGTGTTCGCGGCCATTGGTTTCAATTTAATGCATGATAGTGCTCACGGAAGTTTTTCTTCCAAGTCTTGGGTGAACCACATGATGGGCTATTCTCTCAATATTATTGGAGGTAATGTTTTTTTATGGAAAATGAAGCACAACCAACTTCACCACGTTTATACCAACGTTCATGGGGTAGATGAGGATATTGATGTAGAGCCTTTCTTACGTGTAAATGAGCAACAGAAAAAGTATTGGTTCCATAAATATCAACACATTTATTGGGCATTAATTTACGGGACCACCTACTTTTTATGGGTGTACATAAAGGATTTCAATAAGTATTTCACTCGGAAAATTGGTGAGACTCCAATCCGTAAAATTCCGCGCAGCGAGCATATCATTTTTTGGGTGAGTAAGTTGTTTTACGTGGCGGTTTTTTTAGTAACTCCGCTTCTAGTTGTAGGTTGGGTGAAGGCATTAGTTGGATACGCAGTTATGCTCTTTGTTACGGGATGGATTATAGCAGTTGTTTTTCAATTGGCGCACATTGTTGAAGGAAGGTCTTTTCATTTGCCAGAGACTCAAGGCCGAACGTTGAAAGACGAGTGGGCCGTTCACCAATTGAATACCACCGCAAACTTCGCGACAAAAAATAAGGTTGTTTCTTGGTTGACTGGCGGATTGAATTTCCAGGTAGAACACCATCTTTTTCCAAGAATAAGTCATATCCATTATCCGGCAATTAGCGGAATTGTGCGAGACACATGTGAAGAATTTGGGTTGGAATATCAAGAATATCCGAATGTATTATCTGCCGTTCAGGCACACATTAGCCATCTGCGTATTTTAGGAGCCGCATAAGTTGTATTTTTGTCTTGTCCGCAAGGACCAAAAATAGATTTACCACATGGGAAGAATGTTTGAAAAGCGTAAGCACAAGATGTTCGCGCGCTACGACCGTATGGCGAAAGCTTTTACGCGAATAGGAAAAGAAATTGCAATGGCCGTTAAGGCCGGTGGGCCAGACCCCTCTTACAACCCACGTTTGCGTCAATGTGTAGCAAATGCGAAAGGTGTAAACATGCCGAAAGATCGGGTGGATGCCGCAATAAAAAGAGCTTCTAGTAAAGATGCCAGCAACTATGAAGAGGTAGTATACGAAGGATACGGTCCTTACGGAATTCCAATCTTGGTTGAAACAGCTACTGACAATCCAACAAGAACTGTCGCTAATATTCGTTTGTATTTCAATAGAAGCGGAGGGCTCATGGGAAACAGCGGCTCATTGTCTTTCATTTTTGAACGCAAAGGCGTCTTCAGATTGGCTATGAATCAAATTCCATCTTGGGAAGAATTGGAATTGGAATTGATTGATCACGGGCTTGATAGTTCGGAACAGGAGGAGAATGAAATGGTTGTTTATACGGCGTTTTCAGATTTTGGAAATATGCAGAAGGCTTTAGAAGACCGCGGAATTGTTCCAACTAAAGCTGGATTGGAGAGAATTCCAAATACCTATGCGGAAATTACAGAAGAGCAAACCGACGAGATTTTGGAATTGATTGAAAAGATTGAGGCCGACGAAGATGTTCTAGCAGTCTATCACAATTTAGGATAATGAAAAAATTAATTTTCTTGTTAGCTTTTACTGCCGTTTTTTCGGCATGTACGAAAGATCCGGGTACCGGAGGGGCTGGAACTATTTCCGGAACTATATTGAAAGAGTTTCGTGTGGTTCTAACCAATCCTTCTACGGCAATTTACACAGTGCCTGCAGCAGATGTGGAAGTTTACATTGTCTACGGTGAACACCTTTCTCCAGACGACAAAGTGATGTCTGATTATGAAGGGAATTTCGAATTCAGAAACCTTCGCAAAGGAAAATACACCGTGTATACCTACAGTAGAGACACAACGGGACAAAATCCACCGACTACAGATCCAATGAAAATGGTTGTGCTGAAAGAGGTTGAACTCACAGACAATGAAGATCATGCTGTTGTTTCAGATTTAACCATCTATGACACGCCGTAATAACGCGTTACTTTTTTTTGTTCTTCTAGCTTCGTTTGGTTCTGCGCAGAATGTCAACGATGCAGGAATGTGGAATGCCTTCTCTTTTTCGAGCGATATCAAAGATTTAACTCCTTGGAAGGATCCTAAAATTTTTAAAGATTGGTCTTTACACATTAACCCTGAAATTCGATTTAATGAAAACGTCTCTCAGATGAGTAACGTTTTTTCTGATTTCGGAACCGATAAAAAATGGAGTAAGTACCTTACAACTTCTTTGGAATATCGCGTAGGCGCCAGGCGAGAAGAAGATTGGTTCAATGTTAGAAAGAGATGGTCATTGGGAGTTCAACTGAGTTACCCTTTCAAAAACTTTAAATTGTCCTCAACAACGCGCTGTCAAATTTCACGCGCGAACACTTCGGAAATTGACATCAAATCGATTTGGCGAGAAAAAATAAGCTTAGAGTTTTCCAAGTGGGAAAAATTAACTTTTCAAGTGAGTCATGAATTGTTCTTCCTTCCAATTACATTGGAAAATTCGAATTGGAGAAGTCAAGTTTCTTTAAAATATAAGCTAGATAAATCGAACGCCATATCTGTCGGGTATTTGGTGCAACGCGATCTTTCGAATGCCGATATGGATTTTGTGATTCTCACGGGGTATAAATGGGAATTCAATAAGAAAAAGGATAAGGGCTTAGACTTGAAATGAATTGTCGAAATTAGCAGAGAGCTTTCAAGTGGAATTTGTTAACTTCGGGAATCTTAATCTGAACTATGAAGAAACTAATTTTACTTTTTGTAAGTGTTGCTTTGATGTTATCGGCTCATGCTCAACAAGGAACAACATGTGATAACCCAATTCCTTTAACAACTATAGGTGATTATGTTGCCGATTTCGAGGATACTTGGTTTTCCTATACTCCAAGCGAATCTGGAATAACTGTCATTTCAACTTGCGGAACCAACAGCTGCGATACCAAGATTTGGATATATGAATCGTGTGTCGCCACTCCAACAGAGTTTGCAGAGGGCACCTATGCTTATAACGACGATTACTGCGGCCTTCAAGCGCATGTCGAGGTGAACCTAACTGCCGGAACAACTTATTTTATAAGAATTGGTGATTATTTCACAGATTGCATCGCTTCAGTAAATTTTGGCATTTCTTACCTAGGACAAATTGTCGGATGTACAAATCCTACAGCCTGTAATTTTAATCCGATGGCTACTGAAGACGATGGTTCATGTGTATTTTTTCCAAGTGAACTTTGCTCGCAACCCGATTTAAGATTTGACAGCTTGGCACTGGTGAATTCGTTATATATCAGTCAAATTGGTGCAGCTGAGTGCGATGTTCAAGAAGGTTGTGTTACAGGATATGGGAACAGATGGATTATTGGATTTAGCTCTAAAATAGACAACATAGGACAAGCCGATTATTACATTGGCAACCCTTCCGCTAACCCAGAAATGTTTAGCGTAGTTAATTGCCATGGGCATACGCATTATGAGGGATATGGAGATTATCGTCTAATGGATGAAAATGGTGATCTCGTTCCGGTTGGACATAAAAATGGATTTTGCGTAATGGATTTGTGTGGCTTTGGTCAATACAATTGTTCTGATATGGGAATTTCTTCAGGATGCTATGATATTTATGGAGCAGGAACGCAGTGTCAATGGCTAGACATTACCGGAATTCCTGCAGGTCAATACCGCTTTGTGGCTTTAGTAAACCCTTACTACTTGCCAGATGCCTTGGGCAGATACGAGAGCAACACTCAGAACAACGCGGTTTCTGTTTGTTTGGAGATTTTTTGGAATAATGGAGTTCCAACGTTTGAATTATTGGCGGATTGTCCGTCCTACATCGATTGCACTGGAAGTATAAATGGATCAGCAGAATTGGATTGTAACGGAGTTTGTAATGGCCCGTCGATTTTCGGTGATGTTAATCCAGACAACGATTTAAACACATCAGATGTTAGTGTGTACATGGGAATATTGTCGCAAGAGAATATTACTGCGACAACGTGCAATGATCTAAATGCGAACGGTGAAATTTCTGTCTACGATATATACTTAGCAGAGTGGTGCATGAACGGCGGAAACGGCGGTTCTACCATTACGAATGCATGTGATTTCCCGAGAAATATTGTGAATGTGAATACTTCAGCGGGTCTTTCAATCTCGAATTTTAATGCTACTGAGGGATATATAGATATTGAATTGATGAGTGTAGTTGATGATGTAACAGCGTATCAATTTGAAAGTTCGGGTGCAGACGTAATAGGTGTTACAAGTATGGTTGATGCTACTGTTTTCAGTTGTGAAACAGGCTTCAACACATTTACTGAATCTGTTTTTGCTGTTTCTAATATTTACGGAAATAAAATAGAGAACAGCCTTGCTCCCTCAAGTTTGTGCCGTGTTTACCTTGCTAATTATGGAAATAATGAAATCTGCATAGATGAAGTTGTAGACATCGTTAACAATAATGCAGAAAGAATCCCTTCATACATCTACGGCTCTTGCGT
>JBEIFO010000060.1:0-8955 GCA_040382375.1 Crocinitomicaceae bacterium | reverse complement strand
TTTTTATTCTTTGGTAGAATAAATAGAATTTATGGAGGCCAAAACACTGAAAAAATAAATTGATGCAGCACGAAGAACCACTTTTAACAGAAAACCCAGATAGATTTGTACTTTTCCCTATTGTTCACCAGGACATTTGGCAGATGTACAAAACTTCAGAGGCAAGTTTTTGGACTGCTGAAGAGATTGATTTGAGTGTTGACTTGGTTGATTGGAATACCAAGTTAAACAATGATGAGCGTCATTTCATCAAACATGTTTTGGCTTTCTTCGCGGCGAGCGACGGAATTGTAAATGAGAATTTAGCGGAGAACTTCGTTCGTGAAGTTCAATATACCGAAGCGAAATTTTTCTACGGATTTCAAATCATGATGGAGAACATTCACAGTGAAACTTATTCATTGTTGATTGACACTTACATCAAAGACACTGCGGATAAAAATTATTTATTCAAGGCAATAGACACGTTAGACTGCGTGAAGAAGAAGGCTGATTGGGCGTTGCGTTGGATCAAGGGAGGAACGTTTGCGGAACGTTTGGTAGCCTTTGCTGCTGTTGAGGGTATTTTCTTTTCAGGAAGTTTTTGCAGTATTTTTTGGTTGAAGAAACGCGGTTTAATGCCCGGGTTGACGTTCAGTAATGAGTTGATTAGTCGTGACGAAGGAATGCATTGCGACTTTGCTTGTTTGCTTTACAACGAGCATATTCAGAATAAACTGCCGGAAGGCCGTGTTCGCGAAATTATTGAACAAGCGGTGGCCATTGAGCGCGAATTCATCACAGATGCACTTCCTGTGCGTTTGATTGGAATGAACAGCGATTTAATGAGTCAGTATATTGAATTCGTAGCAGACAGATTGTTGAGCGAACTTGGCAGCGATAAAATATACAACAGTACAAATCCGTTCGATTTTATGGATTTAATAAGTGTTGAAGGAAAGACGAATTTCTTTGAAAAGCGTGTGGCTGAGTATCAGAAAGCTGGAGTGAAAGATGGGCCTTCAGAGGATTCAAGAACGATTTCATTTTCAGATGATTTTTAATAAAATTAAGCATTAACGAAATATATAGAAGCACATGTTTGTAGTAAAAAGAGACGGTAGAAAAGAGACAGTGAAATTCGATAAGATCACTGCCCGAATTTCAAAATTATGTTACGGGTTGAACCCAATCATTGACCCATTGAAAATTGCCATGAAGGTAATTGAAGGGGTATTCGATGGCGTTACAACCAGTCAGTTAGATACGCTTGCAGCAGAAATAGCGGCAACGAATACAACAACACACCCGGACTACGCGCTTCTTGCGTCTCGTATTGCTATTGGAAACTTGCACAAAAACACGAAGAAATCTTTTTCTCAGACTATTTCAGATTTGTACAATTATGTAGATCCGAAGACAGGAAAAGTTGCTGGCTTAATCGCTGAAGATGTGCACAATGTAATTATGGAGAATGCACCGTTATTGGACAGCACCATTATTTACGACCGTGATTTTCAATTCGACTATTTCGGATTCAAGACATTAGAGAAATCGTATTTGTTGAAAATGCACGGGACAGTAGTTGAACGTCCACAGCATTTGTTCATGCGTGTTGCAGTTGGAATTCACAAAACAGACTTAGATGAAATTGTGAAGACTTACAACATGATTAGCGAAGGATGGTTCACGCATGCAACACCTACGCTTTTCAATGCAGGAACACCGAAGCCGCAAATGAGCTCGTGCTTCCTTCTTCAAATGAAAGATGACAGTATCCCAGGAATTTATGACACGTTGAAGCAAACTGCTTTAATTTCTCAAAGCGCCGGTGGCATTGGTCTTAGCATTCACAATGTTCGTGCGAAGGGTTCTTATATCCGAGGCACAAATGGTATGAGCAATGGTATTGTTCCAATGTTACGTGTATTCAACGACACAGCCCGCTATGTAGATCAGGGTGGTGGAAAGCGCAAAGGTTCATTTGCGATTTATCTTGAACCGTGGCACGCAGATGTTTATGACTTTTTAGACTTAAGAAAAAACCACGGTAAAGAAGAAATTCGTGCCCGTGATTTGTTCTATGCGCTTTGGATTCCTGATTTGTTTATGCAGCGTGTGAAGGACGGTGGAACATGGACATTGATGTGTCCAAATGAATGTCCAGGACTTTCAGATTGTTGGGGTGAAGAGTTTGAAAAGCTTTACACGAAGTATGAGTCTGAAGGAAAAGGAAGAGAAACCATCAAAGCCCAAGACTTATGGTATAAAATTATAGAGTCGCAGATTGAAACAGGTAACCCTTATATGTTATACAAGGATGCTGCGAATCGTAAGAGCAATCAGCAAAACTTGGGTACTATCAAGAGTTCTAACTTGTGCACCGAGATTATTGAGTACACGGCACCTGATGAAATTGCAGTTTGTAATTTAGGTTCAATTGCATTGCCGAAATTTGTTAAGGACGGCGCTTTTGATCACGATAAATTGTTCGAAGTAACGTATCAATTAACGGTGAACTTGAACAAAATTATTGACGGTAATTATTACCCAGTTCCTGAAACACGCAATTCAAACATGCGTCACCGTCCAATTGGAATTGGCGTTCAAGGATTGGCAGATGCCTTTATATTAATGCGTTTCCCATTCGATTCAGAAGAGGCGAAGAAATTGAATCGTGAAGTTTTCGAAACTATTTATTACGCATCTTGCACGGCTTCTAAAGATTTAGCTCGAAGAGATGGTGCTTACGAATCTTACCAAGGTTCTCCAGCATCGAAAGGAATTCTTCAATTCGATATGTGGAATGTTACTCCAACAGATCGTTGGGAGTGGAGCGTATTGAAAGAAGAAATTACGAAATACGGAATGCGCAATAGCTTGTTGTTAGCACCAATGCCAACAGCGTCTACTGCTCAGATTTTAGGAAATAACGAGTGTTTCGAACCTTATACGACAAACATTTATTCAAGAAGAACTTTGGCTGGCGAATTCATTGTAGTGAATAAACACTTATTGAAAGACCTTGTAAATCTTGGGTTGTGGAACGATAACTTGAAAAATAAGTTAATGTCAACCAGCGGTTCTGTTCAGAACATAGATGAGATTCCAGATAACTTAAAGGCTCTTTACAAAACGGCTTGGGAGATTTCACAACGTGTGGTAATTGATATGGCTGCTGATCGCGGAGCTTACATTTGTCAAAGTCAGTCGTTGAATATTTTCATGGAAAATGCGAACTTCGGTAAGCTAACTTCTATGCACTTCTACGCTTGGGAGAAAGGATTGAAAACGGGTATGTATTACTTGCGCACGAAAGCGGCCACAGATGCTATTAAGTTCACTGTAGATAAGTCACAATTATCTCAACCAAAAGCTGATGTAGTGATAGAGAGCGAGCCTGTTACTGTAAGTATGAATATTACACCAGACACTCTTTCTCAGAAAAATGTAGACGCAATTGCTTGTTCAATAGATAATCCAGATTCTTGCGAGTCTTGTAGCGGATAATTCAAAGGAGTACTAAATTGTGAAAAGGGCCGAAAGACGGCCCTTTTTTCTTCATTTCATTTTTAATAAGTTCTTTTTTGAGTAACGTTGACTGTTAGAAATGGTTGTAAATTGTCTTCAAATGAGAAATCTCCTATTCCTTCTTTTTACGTTATTGGCCACAATTGGCTCTTATGCGCAAACCCTGCGTGGAAAGGTAATTGATCAGCAAAATCGCACAACACTCACTGGTGCGGTTGTCTTTCAGAAAGGAACATCGAATGGTGTCACAACAGATTATGACGGTGAGTTTTCAATTAAAGTTTCAGAACTGCCTGTCACATTGGTAGTGAAGTATGTTGGGTTTGCCGACCAAGAGATCTTAGTAAGAAATGCCGATTTCATTTTGGTTGAAATGAGCCAAGGAGATTTTGGGCCAACAGTAATTATCAAGGACACGCGAATCACAGAGAAGCAAAAGCAGAATCCATTAACCGTTGAACGAATGGATTTAACTGCAATTAAGAATTCAGCTTCCGGAAATTTCTATGAGGGCTTGGGTGCATTGAAGGGAGTGGATCTAACCACTGCTAGTTTGGGATTTCGAGTTATCAATACAAGAGGATTTAACTCGACCTCACCAGTAAGAAGTTTACAGTTGATTGATGGGGTAGACAATCAATCTCCGGGCTTGAATTTCTCTTTAGGTAATTTTCTTGGAGCGCCTGATTTGGACGTGTTTGCTGTTGAAATTGTTCAAGGTGCGAGTAGTGCATTCTACGGGCCTGGCGCTTTCAATGGAGTAATTAAAATGGAAACGAAGGATCCATTTATTCACACGGGGCTTACCGCTCAGTTGCGTGTTGGTGAGCGACAATTGGTTGAACCGGCTGTTCGATTTGCTCACGCATTTTCCAACAAAGAAGGTCAGAAGTATTTAGCATACAAATTCAATGTCTTTGCGTTCAAAGCATTGGATTGGGCTGCAGACAATCAGTCTCCAATTTTCAACGGTGGGTTTTTATCTACGAATCCGGGAAGGTTCGATGCGGTAAATACATACGGCGACGAATATTTTCCTGCGAACGATTATGCTGAAGATCCAAATGGAAAGCCGGGATTGGGAACCTTTTTCAGAACGGGTTATCGTGAATCTGATTTAGTGAATTACAACACGAAGAATGTAAAAGCAAATGGTTCAGTGCACTTGAGATTGAAACCTGAATTAGAAGAGAATTCGCCAGAACTTATTGTAGCAGGAAACGTAGGTCAGGGAACGACTGTTTATCAAGGAGACAATCGATTCAGTCTTCGCGATATTTTGTTTTATCAAGGTCGAATTGAATTGAAGAAGAAGGATAAGTATTTCATTCGTTTCTATGGAACGGGTGAAGATGCAGGCGATAGTTTTGACCCCTATTTCACTGCGTTGAAATTGCAAGACGCGGCAAGAACCGACGAAAATTGGGCGAATGTTTATGTTAAATATTGGCAAGATTCAATCAGCGATATCATTACGGACAATCTGGGTTACCCAGAGTATGTTCAAAATCCGAACTGGCCAGCAGAGCCAAACTTTTTTATAGTTCCTACAGATGAGCAATACACAGCATGGTCTGCTCAGAACGCAGACACATTGTCCTATTTTCATTCGCTAGTTGAGAATTGGACGAACAACGGCACTGCGGGTATACCGATGTCCGGACAGTTCGGTTTTTTTCAGCCGGGGTCAGCACTTTTCAACTCTAATTTCGATCGAATTACTTCATCAAATAACAACGAGGCCGACGGAGGAACAAGATTCTATGACCGCTCTTCTTTATTTCATACACAAGGGGAATATCAATGGGAAGGTGCAGGTTTTATTGACTATAGAATAGGAGGGAACGCCCGCTTGTATCGCCCCAACTCGGCAGGAACAATTTTTACAGATGACGTTGAGAAAATATACAACTACGAAGGTGGTCTGTATTTCGGAGCGACTAGAAAGTTTTTAGAGAATCGCTTAATTGTTAGCGGTACAGTTCGATTAGATAAGAATGTAAACTTCGAAGGCTTGGTAAGTCCAGCAGCATCGGTCGTTTTTCAACCCAAGAAGAATCATTACTTGAGGGCGTCCTTCTCTTCAGCATTAAGAAATCCGACACTTACCGATCAGTATTTGAGCCTGAATGTAGGTCCAGCTATTTTGAGTGGAAATCTGAGTGGTGTGGATTCGTTGATTACGTTAGCGAGTTTCAATGCGTACAGAAATACATTGGAAACTGATAGTCTCAAGTATTTCAACATTGATCCTATTCGCCCTGAGCAAGTAAAGACTATGGAATTGGGTTATCGCGGGTCTTTTTTTGATAATAAGGTGTATATAGATTTAGGTGCTTATTACAGTGTTTATAAGCATTTCATTGGCTATAATATAGGCCTAGAGGCCACTTTCGACCCTACGACAAATCTACCTGACGAATTGCAAGTTTATCGCTATTCAGCGAACTCAAAGAATACGGTCATTACACAAGGCTTGAATTTGGGCTTGAATTATTATTTCCACGAGAAGCATAGTTTTGCCGCTAATTATTCTTACAACGCCATCGCTAGAAGTGATGAGAATGATCCTATTATCCCAGCTTTCAATACCCCAAAACACAAGTATAATTTGAGTGTCACAGGCAATAAGTTGTTTGAGTCGAATGAAGGGAATTGTTGGGGTTATGGTGTGAACTATAAATGGATTCAAGGATACTTATTTGAAGGATCTCCGCAGTTCACAGGATATATTAATACGTATGATATGGTAGATGTTCAAGTGAATTACAACCACATTAAATCGAACATATTTGTGAAGCTAGGTGCATCCAATGTATTAAATAACAAACAGGTTCAAGTTTATGGTGGGCCTGCAATTGGTAGAATGGCTTATCTTAGCGTACTATATTCGTTCAATCATCAAAAACAAAATAAATAAAACATGAAAAAAATCTACTCATTGATTGCGATTGCTTTGTTGAGTGTAACTGGTGCTTCTGCACAGCGTTACATGACGGAGCAATTTAGTTCGGTTAACGTTCAAACGGACGTTACCTATGGCGTAAACGCTACTGTATTGTATTATTCTCAGCTTGGGCAAGCGGTTCCCGAGGCTTTGAAAATGGATGTTTATTCTCCAGCTGGAGACACGGAAACGAACCGTCCGGTTATTCTTTATTTCCACACAGGAAACTTCCTTCCTTTCCCACAAAACGGTGGTACTGGTGGAACTCGTACTGATTCAACTGCTGTTGAGTTATGTACTCGTCTTGCTAAATTAGGATACGTTGTTGCTTCTTGCGACTACCGTCTAGGATGGAATCCAATTGCTGCAACACAAGAAGAGCGTGTAAATACGTTGATCAACGCGGCTTACCGTGGTGTTCAGGATTGTCGCACTGCTGTACGTTTTTTCCGCAAAACAGCTGCAGAGAATAGTAACCTTTATGGCATTGACCCTTCGCGTGTAGTGGTTTGGGGACAAGGTACAGGTGGATATATCACTCTTGCCGTTTCAGGAATTGATGCATACACAGATCTACTTTTACCTAAGTTTACTACAGGTGCTGGTATTCCTATGGTATTGGATTTTGTAAATGGTGACATTAACGGAACATCTGTAGGTGTTAACCCTTTAAATGGAGATACTTTGTGTTATGCAAACCACGTTGGGTATAGCTCAGATGTGAACGTAGCACTTAACATGGGTGGTGCTTGTGGAGATATTTCTTGGATCGACGCGAACGACAATCCAATCATTTCTTTCCAAGTTCCTTCAGATCCTTTTGCTCCTTATTACACTGGAACTGTAATTGTTCCTGTATTAAATCTTCCGGTTGTTGAAGTTCAAGGTAGCTATGATGTTCAAATGGCATTAAGCGCTTATGGAAACAACGGCGTATTTGAGTTGGCAGAAGGTTATGCTTTAGGTCAGCCTTATACAGATGCAGCGAATTCTACAAACAATGGTTTCCACGGTTTGTTCCCTTTCGAGCGCCCAGCAAATACTCCAGCGGATTCGGGTCCATGGGAGTGGTGGGATTCTGCAACGAATCCAAACAGTGCAAACGGTTTAGCTACTAACCCAGACATGTCTGCTGCTAAAGGAATGGCATATTGCGATTCAATTATGGGGTATTCAGTACCACGTATTGCTTGTGCTTTGAATTTGAATACGAGCCCATGCTACATTGGGGTTGAAGAGAATGAAGAAGTTTCATTCAATGTATTTCCAAATCCAGCGAATGAGTCGTTTGCAATTCGCGCGTCAGAGCGTGTAAGTGCAATTCGTGTATTCGATGCAATGGGAAGAGTGGTTTACAATTCGAACACAACCAATCAAGAAGTTGTATTCGTAGATTCTTCTAACTGGTCTGCAGGAATGTATACGGTAGAGATTCACACTTCGAACAACGCTTTTGCAAGAAAGAAAATGTTGAAGAACTAATTAGTTTCTTCAAGACATAGAAAAGGCCCTAGAAATAGGGCCTTTTTTTATAACACTAATTTTCTTTATGCGTTTGAAATTTCTGCAGCGAGTTCAGTGTATTCTTCGGGTGTGAAAGTCAATCGTTCTTTTTCGAAATTCATATCGTGAATTTGATTGATGGGAATCAAGTGCATATGCGCATGCGGAACTTCCAGTCCAATAACACTTATACCTATTTTTTTACACGGAACAACAGCTTGAATCTTTCGAGCAACTTCCTTTGCAAAAAGATTCAATGCTTGAAGTTCCTCGTTAGGAAGATCGAATATATAGTCTATTTCTTTTTTCGGAACAACAAGTGTATGACCTTTAGCTACTGGCAGAATATCTAAAAAAGCTATGAAAAGATTGTTTTCTGCTATTTTATAGCAAGGTATTTCACCGTTGATAATACGAGTGAAGAGTGTAGCCATTAACGATTAATATCTAAAATTTCAAGTTGTAAGGTTCCAGCAGGTACTTGTACCTCAGCAATGTCACCCACTTTTTTTCCAAGTAGTCCTTTGCCGATTGGAGAATCAATACTAATTTTTTTCAGAGCAAGGTTGGCCTCGTTTTCCGCAACAAGTGTGTATTCTACTTCAGTGTTAGACTTCAGGTTTTTCAATTTAACACGAGAGAGAATATATACTTTAGAGTTATCAATGTGCGAATCGTCGATCAATCGGGCGTTCGCTGCAAGATCTTCCATCTTGGCAATCCTAGCTTCCAAATGTCCTTGTGCTTCTTTTGCTGCGTCATACTCAGCATTTTCACTGAGGTCACCTTTGTCTCTTGCTTCAGCAATTTGCTGACTAATTTTTGGACGTTCAACCATCTTAAGGTTGTAGAGGTCGTCTTTTAATTTTTTAAGTCCTTCCGCTGTGTAATAGGCAATGTGTGACATAGTCTTGTATGTATTAAAATAAAGAAACCCCGCGAACGAGGTTTCAAAACAAATATAGTAAGAATTTTAAAGCGTAATGTGAATTCCC
>JBEIFO010000059.1:0-9100 GCA_040382375.1 Crocinitomicaceae bacterium | reverse complement strand
GGTCAATGAGTTCTTCAAGGTCATGCGCGAAATGCTGTTGTATTGCCAGTTCGGCATCTTAGCTAATTCAGCTTGCTTGCGAATGTTGTCTAATTCTTCAGGGGTATCGAATGCGTAGTATGCCCAGCCTTTTTCAATCAATTCCACCGCATACGCTTTGTACATGGGCTTTCTTTCGCTTTGGCGATAAGGCTCGTGCTTTCCTCCATAACCAACACCTTCGGTGGGTTCAATGCCGCACCACTTCAATGAATCTAGTATGTATTGCTCAGCACCCGGAACATAGCGTGTTTGGTCGGTGTCTTCAATTCGAATGATAAAATCTCCGCCATGTTTCTTTGCGAAAAGATAATTGTATAATGCTGTGCGAACTCCACCCATGTGCAATGGGCCAGTGGGACTAGGAGCGAAACGAACACGAACTCTTGGTGATGTCATAATAGTTTTTGAAAGTGTGCAAATTTACGATAATAGTGTGCTTGATTACAATTTAGAACCTTCGGCTAAGGCGTTCAACAAGCGATTGGCTTTGTCCATGTTTTGTACTTCTGGAAATGCAATGCGCAGGGTATCGTCTTTCTCGTACATTTTCCCAGCAACCGGATTGAGTTTAATGAAGTTCAAAATGCGCGTGAATGCCTCGCTTTGGTAGAACGGTGAGTCTTGTTTCGAAATGAAATAACCAATCATTTTACCACTCTTCAACACCAGCTTTTCGAATCCAATTTCTCTCGCTTTCCATCGCAAGCGCATGGTATCTATCAATTGAATAACGGGCTTCGGAATAGGACCAAATCTATCTTCCAGATCTTTAGAGAACTTTTGAATTTCTTCTTCCTTCTCCATATCGTCGAGCGCTTTGTAGAGCGCAATACGTTCGGAAATATTTCCAACATACTCATCGGGAATCAACAATTCGAAGTCTGTTTCAAGCACAGTGTCTTTCACGAACGTAGCGCTCTTCTTCATTTCCTCTTCGTACAATTCTTGGAAGTGCTCTTGCTTCAATTCTTGAAGTGCTTCATCTAAAATTTTCTGATACGTTTCGAATCCCAATTCATTGATGAATCCGCTTTGTTCTCCGCCTAACAAATTACCTGCGCCACGAATATCCAGGTCGCGCATGGCAATGTGCATTCCCGATCCAAGATCAGAGAATTGCTCTATCGCTGTTAAGCGTTTTTTCGCATCGTCGGTAAGCATGTGGGTAGGCGGACTCAACAAATAACAAAATGCTTGCTTGTTGTTTCGTCCTACGCGTCCGCGCAATTGATGAAGATCACTCATTCCGAAATGATGCGCATCGTTAATGATAATTGTGTTCGCATTCGGAATATCAATTCCACTTTCAACGATAGAAGTTGAAACCAACACGTCGAATTCTCCTTCAATAAATTTGTTCATCACTTCTTCCAAGTCTTCACCGCTCAATTGTCCGTGGCCAATGCCTATGCGAACATCTGGACAGACGCGTTGAATCAATCCGGCCATTTCGCGAAGGTTCTGAACGCGGTTGTGCACGAAGAAAACTTGACCACCTCTTTGCACTTCGTAGCTTATCGCATCGCGAACAATTTCTTCTCCGAATGGAATTAATTCGGTGCGAATAGGAACACGATTAGGCGGTGCTGTTTGAATAATACTTAAGTCGCGCGCACCCATTAAAGAAAATTGCAAGGTGCGTGGAATAGGCGTGGCAGTAAGCGTTAGTGCATCGACATTCGCGCGAAGCAATTTCAATTTGTCTTTTGCCGCTACTCCGAATTTCTGTTCTTCGTCAATAATCATTAAACCAAGATCGTTGAAGACCACGCGTTTTCCGAGGATGGCGTGGGTACCAATAAGTATATCGACTTTCCCGTTCTTCACCTTCTCAAGTGTCTCTGAATTTTGTTTCGCTGTTTTGAAACGATTGATGTATTCAATGGTTACTGGGAAATCTTTCAATCTAGATTTAAAACTTTTGTAGTGTTGAATGGAAAGAATGGTTGTCGGAACAAGCACAGCCACTTGCTTTCCGTCTGCAACCGCTTTACACGCTGCGCGAATAGCAATCTCTGTTTTTCCAAATCCAACATCTCCGCATACCAAGCGATCCATCGGGAATGCCGCTTCCATGTCTTCTTTCACGGCGACAGAAGCCTTGTATTGATCGGGAGTATCTTCGTACATAAAGGAGGCCTCCAACTCTGTTTGCATATAGGTATCGGGTTGAAAGGCGAATCCTTTTGTTGATTTCCTTTTCGCATAAAGCTTAATTAAATCGAAGGCAATTTCTTTCACCTTCGTTTTCGTTTTACGCTTTAAGTTTTGCCATGCGTTGCTTCCGAGTTTGTCCATGGTAGGAGCAGTTCCTTCCTTGCCAGAAAACTTGCTTATGCGGTGCAACGAGTGAATGCTTACGTAAAGTATATCTCCGCCTTTGTAAGTCAAGCGAATGGCTTCTTGTTCTTTTCCATTCACATCAATTTTCTGCAGCCCACTGAATTGGCCTACTCCGTGGTCTATGTGCACCACATAGTCACCCGGTTGCAATGCAAGAATTTCTTTCAGCGTAAGTGCTTCTTTGTTTTTCTTGAATCCTTCTTTCAGTTTAAATCGATGGTAACGTTGAAAAATTTGGTGGTCGGTGTAGTACAGAATTTTTTTATTCTGATCCATGAACCCCTCGCTTATTTCAAGAATTTCTTGAATGTAAGCGATGTCTTTTTTCTTGTCTTGAAATATTTGATCAAGTCGTTCCAACTGCTTCGACTGTCCTGCAACAACGTGTGCTTTGTATCCTTGCTGAATGAGGTTTTCAAGATGCTCAGCAAGCATTTCGAAATTTTTGTTGAAGGAAGGTTGAGGGGTACAATGGAACTCTTCTGTATCACCTAAAAATTGTCTTTTACTTCCGAATTCAATCACACGTTTGTTTTCCAATTGCTTCAACCATTCATGTTTTGAAGTAAACAATTCTTCGGGCTTGTCGTGAGCAATGTTGTCTGAAAGTCTATTGAATCTCTCCTCTGCTTTTTCCATTTCCGCCTGAAATTGCGCAAGCGAAGATTCGGTATTGCTCATCCAAACAACGGTGTTGGAAGGAAGGAAATCGAGCAGTCCAATGCGTACTTCTTCCGAATGTTTCGAATGCGTATTTGGAACAATAATGGCCTTGGTCATTTTATTCACCGACAGTTGCGTTGAAGGATCGAAGTTTCGAATGCTTTCTACTTCTTCATCGAAAAATTCTATTCGATAGGGAAATTCATAACTGAATGAAAACACATCGACAATTCCTCCGCGCACGGCGTATTGTCCAGGTTCGTATACGTAATCTACTTTTTCAAATTGAAATTCAATGAATACTTCATCAATAAAATCCATGGAGTACGATTGTCCAACATCAATACTGAATGTATTTTTTTCGAGCTCGTGATGGGTGACTACTTTTTCGAAAAGCGCTTCAGGGTAGGAGACAACGATGTAGTTTTTTCTATTCTTCTGAAGTTTGTTCAACACCTCTGTGCGAATAGCAATATTTGCATTTTGAGTGGTTTCAACATCGTACGCAAGTCTTGCTGTTCGCGGAAAAAAGAGGACCGAAGTTTTTTCTTGTTCCTTTTCGTCGGAACCAATTTCTAAAATGGATTCAAGGTCGTTGAGGAAATAAGCTGCTTTTTCTTTGTCATCGAGCACCACCAATTGAGTAACCGGAGAAGAGCTGTAAAAGGCGCTGCAAATAAATGCGGGAGCACTTCCTGCAAGTCCCTTTAGGTGAAGCTTACTTTTGTCGTCAGCAATTTTACCTTCTATCGATGCTATTTCTTTTTCCCAAACGGAAAGACGTAGTTTCATAGGTGCTTCATCAAACGACTAAACCCCAAGATTGATTTCTCGGGGAATTTTGTTTCAGCAAAAGTAAAGGATGCTAAGCGCCACAAAAAGTTAATTCGCTTTTTTAATGGTGAAGCCAAAAGTGCTTCCCACTTCTTCGGTGCTTCTTACACTCAAGGTTTGCTGGTGACTTTCAATAATGTGCTTGCATATCGCTAAACCCAGACCAGAACCACCCTCATGACGAGAACGACTTTTATCAACGCGATAAAAACGTTCGAACAATCGGGCTAAATGTTCTTTAGCAATTCCAATTCCGTTGTCCGCCACTTCAACCAAAATATTATCGTTCATATCGTAAAAGCGAATGCGTGTCTCGCCCCCTTCGTTTCCGTAGTTCACGCTGTTAACGATGAGGTTAATAAGCACTTGCTCGATTTTATTTCTGTCGGCTTTTACCCACAATTCGTTGAAGGGACCGTTCTTCACGAAAAGGTTAACTTTTTTTTCCGTCGCGAATTTTTCGAGTGATTCACAAACGTCGTGCGCGAGTTGTAAAATATCGAATCGAACAATTTTTAACATGATAGCGCCACTTTCAAGTTGAGAGATTTCGTCTAAATCAGCGACTAAGTGCTCCAATCGTTCACAGCTAGATATTGCTCGGTCAAGAAATTTCCGACGAAGTTCTGAATCCATGTCGTCGTTTTCGGCAAGGGTATCTAAATATCCTTGAATATTGAATATGGGAGTCTTTAATTCGTGAGCAAGGTTACCAACGAATTCTTTCCGGAAGTTATCTGTCTTTTGAAGGTCTTTAATCTCTTCAATTTTTTCCTCTGCCCAATGCGCTACATCCTGATTAACCTCTGCCAAGATATCGGTGCTCATTTCTAATCCTTTTTTTTCAGCTTGTGTTTTAAAGGAGTGAATGGTCTTGTATATCAGCTTTACTTTACTGTAAAGGAATCTTTCAATAAATGTGTAAACCACGAAATATGTGATAGACATTCCAAGTGCTATGAAAAGAAGAAGCAATTCAATTTCGAAATCGCGTTCAAGAAAGTAGGCCAGTATGAAATAAACAGTTGCCAGAGGCAAGACAACGAAAAGCGCTGATACCAGCGCGACTTGTTTTGGAGTTCGAACGTTCACTCTTCGAATTTAAAACATTCAGGCTTCGAATTTGTATCCGACACCTTTAATTGTTTTAAAATTTTCGTCACCTAATTTTTCACGTAGTTTGCGAATGTGAACATCAATGGTTCTGTCACCCACGATCACATCATTTCCCCAAATGGAGTTAAGAATGTTTTCTCTTGTAAAAACGCGGCCTGGCGCGCTAGATAGCAATACTAAAAGTTCGAATTCTTTTTTTGGAAGTTGAATTTGAACACCGTCTTTAGTCACTAAATATTTATCTCGGTCAATTTCAATTCCACCGATACTCATGTCTTTTTTCGCGTCGGAAGGACCAGATCTGCGAAGCAAGGCTTTGATTTTGGATACGAGTAAACGTTGGCGAATAGGTTTAGTAATGAAATCATCGGCTCCTGCTTCGAAACCTGCAATTTGGCTATAGTCTTCGTTTCGTGCAGTTAAAAAAGTAATGACAACATGTTGTAATGAAGGTATTTCTCGAATTTCTCTGCACGTTTCCATACCATCCATTTCGGGCATCATCACATCAAGAATAATTAAGTCAGGCAATTCTCGTTTTGCAACTTCAAGGCCTTTTCTCCCATTCAGTGCCGTGCAGACTTCGTACCCCTCTTTTTCCAAATTAAATGTGAGCAAGTCAAGAATGTCTTGTTCATCATCTACACAAAGTATTTTTGGTTTTTTTGCCATTCTATTGCAATCTTTGAATCGAATTATTCAGTACGAAGGTAGGAGTGTTTCATAGATTTATTGAACGCCCAAGGTTAACCTAAAGTTAAATTTTCTTAACGCGGAAATGATATTAAACATGGGAAAATTTGAAAGTAAAGTGGTTTGGATTACTGGCGCAAGCAGCGGTATTGGTGAGTCTGTTGCAAAGGCATTCAATGCTGAAGGAGCTGTTGTGATTATCTCTTCAAGAAGGGGCGAAGAATTGGAGCGCGTTAGAGCCACTTGTGCCTTTCCAGAGAATGTCTACATTTTTACTTTGGATTTAACCAAAGGTGAATCCATTCAGGAAGTGGCAAATGATGTGTTGTCGAAATTCGAGATAGACATTTTATTCAACAACGGAGGGATTAGTCAACGTTCGTTGACCTCAGAAACATCGATTGACAACGATAGAAAAATTTTCGAAGTGAATTACTTCGGTCATGTTCAAATGACCAGGGCGGTTTTACCGCAAATGTTGGCGAGGGGTTCTGGCCGAATTGTTACCATTTCCAGTTTAACAGGCAAATGGGGATTTTATTTACGCTCCGCCTATTCGGCTTCGAAGCATGCGCTGCATGGATTTTTCGATTCGCTGCGCATGGAAGTTGAAGATTTAGGAATTCGAGTAACGCTAATAACACCGGGATTTATAGCAACTGAAATTTCGAAGCACGCTTTGGACAAGTCTGGGAATCCTTCTGGGGAAATGGATAACAATCAGGCGCAAGGAATTTCTTCAGAAGAATGCGCGAGGCAAATCTTGAAAGGAATTGCTGACGATAAAGACGAGTTTGGTGTAGGCGGAAAAGAATTGCGCGCGTTGTTTTTACACCGTTACTTTCCGAAACTATTTAAGAAAATCTTGAAGAAACAAGCTGCTCGTTAGTCTTTAATTCGGGAAAAGCGAAGCGCATTCAACATAAAGTTTGGAAGCGGTTTCAGTGGGTCACGCTTTTCAACATTCAAAAAGATTCCCCATTTTTCTACAATTGGAACTTTGTACACTTCTATTAATTCTATGAGCGTACCGTCTGGATCATCGATATAGGTGCAATGCACTTTCGTTTGTCCCATGCTCAACGCATCGTTGCTGTCGCATCTGAAAGCAAATCCTTGATCGGCTAAATTTTCGCCCAATTTTTTCATTCCCTTCACATCTAATCCAAGATGAACAAATCCAGAATCTCCCCAAATGCGTCCTTTGAACGTTCTTGCAGGAACACGATCCAACGCTTGCACCAATTCAATGAATGTGGCGCCCATTACACGCGCGAAGCCGCCTCCAGTCGGAGCCGATTGCTTTAAACGAACACGACGGTATTGCTCTTTTCCACCTGGAAGATGTCCCCAATCGTTGAATGTTCCTGTCCGGTCGAAAACAATTTCGTCGTATCCCAACAGGTTTGAATAAAGATTGAGTGCCGCATCTATGTTGGTCACACCAATGCTGCATCCCGCAACACCATTGCTCGGGTGTCCCATATCTCTATAGCATTCCGTTGTTGGTTCAACCCGGAAAAAATTACCGTCGAGATCAGTTAAATCGAAGACTTGTTGTTGCGCAGGATTCAACTGAATTTCACTCAAATTAAGTGCGCCGTTGCTAGTGCAATAGGCATGCATATTTTTCACATCGCGCGACTTCATGTGTACTTGGAAGATATGAAGATCTCCCACTTTGATTTGAAAATCGGCCTTGCGAGGTTCGAAGGTTGTTGGACGAATAACTTCCATTGCACAACCACCTTGAAGATTCATTATCATGCTTGCGCGCTTGGTAATGGTTTTTCCGTGCGTATAGCAATCCATAAGCGGTGCAGGTTGAACACTATCAAAAAATGGAATGTTCATTCCGAATATCTTACGGTAATACTTCAGTGAAGCATCAACGTCTTGAACTGCAACACCGAGGTGTTGAATGCTATTAATTCTGTTCATTACAAATTTCCTTTAGTTGAATAATACAATTTGCTTGCGCTGATTTCCATTTCGAATAATCGGCGCTGCGATTTGTGCTCTCTTTTTTGTGTTGAATAATTTTTTTGAAGCGATCAAATCTCATGCGCGATCTTACTTCAAATACCCCCGTATAAATCAAAATAAGAACGCCTAGGAAATAGTTCATATTGAACAACGGGAATGCAATTGCTAAAAGTAAAATATAGGGAATACCGAAAAACAATTTGAAAGTGATTCGTATAGAATTTCGGAACAATACATCCTTCAATTTTTTCAGAACGAAATTTTCAGTCAAATTGGAAATTGGAAAGAAAATAATTTTCCCGATGAGTTGGAAGGGAGCTGTGATTGCGACACGTAGGGTATTCCAGATGGTCCATTGTTGAGATTCAAATTCGATTTGATTGGAAAAACGCAGGGCTGTAGAAAGTTCATTGAACGCTTTAAGTTCCTCGAGCATTTGCGTGTTTTCAAATCTATTTGCGTTGACAAGATCTTGAAAAACAACTACGTTTTCATGCCAGTCGTTGTGCGGGTAAATGAAGTGAATTAGGTCTTGAATGGTGAGGTATTCTTCGTAAAAAGCATTGTTGCGAATGTCTGTCATGACCGCTTGCACATGCGTGCTGATGTCGGCTACCAATTCGTTGGCCCAAATGGCCTTGTTTGCCGTTGTGTAATCTTCTTTCGAAAGCACAATGGGTTGGCCAATGCGCAATAGGAAGTTACCGTCTTTTTCGAAGAACTCAGAATACTCCAACCCTAAGGATAAAATCCGAATTTGTTGCAAGTTTGGATTTGCTTCAAAAGTGCCAATGATTAATCTTCCGATTCCTTTTTTAAGCGGAGTATTAAGCGCTTTTTTTCCTTTGTGTGTTCCTTCGGGAAAAAGACTAATCCACTGTCCACGATTCAAGCGCTTGTAACACTCTTGGAAGATGGCTTCGTTGCGATCGCGAATGTCTGCGACGTTGTCTTTTTCTCGATACACAGGAAGCATATTCGCCTTACTTAAAAACGCACTGACAAGCCCAGGTTTGAAGACGTCGGAGCGAGTGAGCCAATGTAATTGTTGCGTAATTACCGAGCAGCACAGAATGGGGTCTAGCAAGGCATTTTGATGATTTCCAACAACGATGGTTGGAATTTCACTTCCCTTTAAATTTTCATATCCAACAACACGAAACTTTCTGTGGAAGAGTCGTAACCCAAACACCAAAATGATTCGAAATATTTCATAAACCCAAGATCTGCGCATAGCGAAAAGAAACGAAGATAACTTTATTTTGCTCTGTCTTGCAATTCAACCATCTTCAGGTATGCACTGTCTTTTTTCATAAGTTCTTCGTGCGTTCCCGTTTCAACAATACTTCCTCCATCTAAAACAATAATTTTTGTTGCATTGCGAATGGTAGATAGGCGGTGGGCAATAACCAAAGACGTTCTG
>JBEIFO010000058.1:0-9231 GCA_040382375.1 Crocinitomicaceae bacterium | reverse complement strand
CCATTGTTCATGCGAATCAAATAGATTCCGTCATTCAAATTTGATACATCAACGCGCTTGATAGCACTTTGTGTGATGCGATCCTTCATAACCACTTTTCCCGTTAGATCAATAATCGTAAATTCTCCACCAACGAAATTCTCAGGAATTTCAATGCTGAAATTTGAGGTTGTTGGATTTGGGTAAATTGAAACTTTAGATATTTTCTCAGCCGCGATTGGCTTCACAGAAACTCCTGTAGATTCAATCACTTGAACATCGTCTATGTAGTAATTTCCAGCTGTGTTAGCTGTATTCGTTCCGTAAAAATCAAAAGCCGCTATAGCGTTTGTTCCCGCGGCACCGTTTGCGTTGTTTAAACTCCATTGCCATTCGTTAGCAACAACACCGTTGAAATATAATCTTCCAAGATCATTGTCCATGTCAGCGGTAACTTGAACATCGAACCAAACATCTGTTCCAACAGTTACCGCACCCCCTTGAACACCACCAGTTGTCCAAGTTGCAACACCAGCACCATCAAAAAAGATATCGCCTGCCCATTGGTAAGCGGTTGAAGAACCAGACCATGCATGCAAAGCGTTGAAATATCCACCAGCTCCGGCTGGAAGATACATTTTAAATTTAATGTCATATTTACCAGTCGTGAAAGGTCCAATAGGTAAAACCAAATCAGTGGCTGTGCCGTTAATATGCGCACTGTTTGCTCCGCTGCTAGCGAAGCTAGAGCTCACATTGGCATCAGAGGGAGTGCCAGCACTCCAGTAAGCCCAGTTTGTATTTTGTTCAACAACACCAGACCCAACGATGTAAGAGTCGAAATTGTCTTCAAATAAAATAGTCTGCGCTGAAGCGGTTAAAACAGCTCCAAAAGCAATAAGAGAGAGTATTTTTTTCTTCATAATTAAAGAATTTGTTGAAACGAATATAGTATTCTTTTTCTTTGTTTCCAAATTATGAAAACACATTTGAGAAAAATGCGTACAGCCTTGTCTGAAAATGGAGAGGCGCAATACGTTTTGCCTATTTACGATAATTTGAATTTGCAGGGAGAAATTAAATTGAATGAGTTAATCGGAAAGCAGATGCGCCTGGCTCCAACAGGAGATATCCGGTGTGTTCTTCATGGCGAAAAACTAAACAAGACTTTTGGTGAAGGATTGTGTTGGAATGGATTTCAAGATTCTTCAAATGCATCGCCTTGTATAATTCATCCTCAATTGTGCAAGGCGCATGAAGGTATTGCACTGCGCGGAGATATGGAGTGGGAGCGAGACAATCATCTCATTCCACATGTTGTCTATCTTTCTTTTACGTCAGGAGTGAAAGTCGGAGTTACGTCAGAGCGAAACTTATTGTCAAGGTGGATTGATCAAGGTGCGCGACAAGGTTTAGTTTTCGCAAGGGTACCTTACAGACAGTTGGCCGGAGAATTTGAAGTGCTTTTGAAAGAGCACGTTGCAGATAAATCGAATTGGAAGGGAATGCTTCAACCGATTTTTGATGAAAGTGCCGACCTTATTTCTGCAAAGGAAAATTTGCTTTTTGAAATTCCAGACGCTTACCAAGATTTCATAGACGATGAAGACAAAGTTTGGGACATTCAATTTCCTTGCGAGGATCGTCCGGTTAATCCCAAGACTTGGAAGCTCGCTCCGGAAAATGTCTATGAAGGGAAGTTGAAAGGAATAGTAGGGCAGTACTTGATTTTCGAAAATCAGCAAGTTTTGAACATTCGCTCTCATGCGGGGCATGAAGTGGAGATAAATTTCACGGATTAATACTTCATGAATAAATGTGAGATTTTTCTTGCAATTCTCAAAAATGCGTCTATCTTTGTTGAAGCTTACCGATTTATTTCTTCTTGAAGTTCTTCGGAATTACAGTTTAAATGAGGAGTAAGCATTAATTAATTTTTTATTTTTTTTATGAACATTTTTGTTTCTGGACTGAACTACAGTCTAACGAGCGATGAGCTCCAAGCAATCTTCACACAATATGGTGAAGTAGCTTCTGCTAAAGTGATTACTGACCGTGATACCGGTCGTTCACGCGGTTTTGGTTTTGTTGAAATGTCAGATGACGCTGAAGCACGCAATGCAATTGATGCATTGGACCAAGCTGAAATGAAAGGTCGCAAGATCAACGTTAAAGAAGCTGAAGACCGTCCACGCACATCTACTAACCGTAGAGAAGGTGGATTTCGTCAAGGATATTGATTCAATACGCTTTTGACTTACTTTAAAAAGGGACTTCGGTCCCTTTTTTATTTTACATTAGCGAGATGAAGTTGGAACTGCTCGATTCGTTTGGTGACATGAAGGCACCGCTTTACGCTATTGCCGACGGAACGCATGCGGATTCTTTTTTTACGGCTTCTGCAAACGGATTGGTTTCTGAGTGGAATACAGAGTGCGGGGTATCTTCTGAAATTCAAATCAAAACTTCGGGTGCAGTCTTCTCATTACTCTATGATGAAACTTCTAAGTACTTGTGGATTGGCTGTCAGCAAAACACATTGAGCGTAGTTGATATAGCGCTGAAAAAAGAAATAAAAAACTACAACGTTCACCCTGGTGGTGTTTTCGATATTAAAATAGTGGAAGATAAGGTTGTTAGCGTTGGAGCCGACGGCAATGTCATTGAATGGAACCGTCAAGACGCGAGCTATTCCCGAACAATTCCGCTTTCGGATTCTAAGATTCGTCGATTTGCAATTAATATGCACGAGCCGGCTTTAGCTTTTCCGTTTTCAAACGGTGAAATGGAAATTGTTGACCCGGTATTTTTCAATTCAATTGAGAAAAAGAAAGTTAATGATATAGGTGTGGCATCGTGTGCGTTTCATCCGAAAAAGAGTGTTTTGCTAACAGGAGGAAGAGACGGGGAAGTGCACCTTTGGAACACCAAGAAGAATTATTCGCCTGTGATAAATTTCACCGCGCACAAGGCAAATGTTTATGCAATTGCTTTCCATCCGAAAAGGCACGTATTTGTTACAGGTAGCCGAGATAAAGAAATTAAGGTATGGGATGCTGAATCATTGGATTTTCTTTGCGGCGGCGCCCATGCGAGGAGTGTAAATGCGTTGCATTTTCTTAAAAACGGACTTCTGCTTTCCGCCAGCGACGATGGTTCTATTCGGTTGTGGAAAATTCTTCGCTAAAAGTAATTGGGTCTTCGTGTATATTTGACACTAAGTATATCTTTCAACATGAAAAATAATTTATTCGTTTTATTGGCAATTGCTTGTGCAAGTTGCGGTGTGGCTAAAAAGCAAGATTACACTTCAGAGGCTAAGCAAATTGGCTATTCAGAAACCAAAGTGGTTCGTCACCCGAGTTGGTCTAAAAACGCAACCATATATGAAGTAAATGTTCGTCAGCATTCGGCTGCGGGAACATTCGCTGCGCTCGAAAAAGATCTTTCTCGCATAGATTCTTTGGGTATTGATATTCTTTGGCTCATGCCGATTAATCCGATTGGAGAATTGAATAGAAAGGGAAGTCTAGGAAGTTATTACAGCGTGAAGAATTATACCGGTGTTAATCCGGAATTTGGAACCACTGCAGACTTTAAGCGATTGGTAAACAAAGCGCATGAATTGGGCATGTACGTAATTCTTGACTGGGTTGCGAATCATACAGCTTGGGATCACCCTTGGGTACTTCAACATCCCGATTGGTATACCCATGATGCGAATGGAAACATTGTCCCACCTGTTCCTGATTGGTCAGATGTAGCAGATTTGAATTACGACAATCCTGAACTACGCAAGGAAATGATTCGCGCAATGGAATATTGGGTAAAAGATTGCGGCATAGATGGCTACCGTTGTGATGTGGCAATGAATGTTCCAACAGAGTTTTGGAATGATGCCCGTGCAGCTTTGGATGCTATTAAGCCAGTGTTCATGTTAGCAGAAGCTGAGCAGAAAGATCACCATCTGAAAGCTTTTGACATGTCCTACAGCTGGGAATTGATGGGGACAATGAATGCAGTAGCCAAGGGTGAGAAATCGCTTTATGCAATTGATGAATACATGGCGAAATCGGATACCGCTTTTCAGAAGAGCGCCTACCGCATGGGTTTCACAACGAACCACGATGAGAATACTTGGAATGGGACCGGTGGTGAGCGTTATGGCGCTAAACGTAAGCTATTCGATGTCTTGTCGTTCACTCTTCAAGGAATGCCGTTGGTTTATACTTCGCAAGAAGGTGGAGAGGTTGATGCGAAGGGGAATGCGAAACGTTTGAGATTCTTCGATAAAGACACCGCGTATTTTAATAATTATGTAAACAGTGATTTCTACAAGCGACTGCTTGCTGTGCATCATGAGAATCCAGCGTTATGGAACGGAGAGTTTGGTGGAACTTTCAAGAAAATAAAATCATCGAACGACGATGTGTTGTATGCCTATGTGCGCACCAACGGCGATCGTCAAGTAGTAGTTCTTTTAAACTTCTCAGATAAGCCGCAGGCATTCAACTTTACAGATGAGGTTCCAGACGGTGATTTCAGAAGCATTTTCAACAGTGAAACATTTTCGCTTTACTCGAGAAATCAAAGAGCTTTGGCGCCATACGGTTATCAAGTTTTTTCTAAATAGAAGTCCCGCTCGGAATTATCTTTGTGCTCTAAATTAAGTTTATGGACGAGCCCGAAGGGAAAGAGATTTTTGAAACCACAGTAGAGATTCGCTTTGCAGATATAGATGCCATGGGGCATGTAAACAATGCCGTGTACTTCAGTTATTTTGAGCAAGCGCGTATGGCCTATTTCAAAGAACGCGTGGCGCGAATTTGGGATTGGAATGAAGACGGGGTCATTGTAGCTCGAAATGAAATAGACTATGTCTTTCCTGTTTTCTTGAACGACCGAATGGTCATTCGGTTGTGGGTAGAACATGTTGGATCGAAGAGTTTCACAGTATGTTATCGCGTTGTTGTGGGAGAGCGCCTTTGTGCAACAGGTAAATCTGTTTTGGTTTGTTTCAATCATAAAAACAAAGCCACGCAAGTGCTTCCAGAGGCTTGGCGAACCATATTTCTAGCGAGTTGATATGGCAAAGGATAAGTTAAAACGCTGGGCCGAAAACAAGACATTTCCGCATGTGTTCGAGCCGAATTTAATGCCAATTATTCGTGAAGAAGCAACCTTTATGAAAGGATTGTGGCGCGAAGAATTCTACAAAAACAGCAATCCTTTAGTGGTTGAATTGGGCTGTGGGAAAGGGGAGTACGCTGTTGGTCAGGCACAGCGAAACTTAGATAAGAATTATTTGGGAGTAGACGTGAAGGGGCATCGCTTTCACAAAGGAGCGAAAGAATCTCTTGAAATGGGATTAACGAATGTGGCTTTTCTGCGTGCAAGAATTGAATTCATTGATGCATTTTTCGATGACAATGAATTGGATGAAATATGGTTGACGTTTTCAGATCCGATGCCGAATGATCACGATGGGAATAGAAGAATTACTTCAGGATTCTATATGAAGCGCTATGAGCGCATGTTGAAGTCGGAAGGAATCGTTCACATTAAGCACGATAATCCAGCGCTCTACGAGCGCGCCCTGCGTGAAATCCCTTTGATGGGAGCAGAAATAGTTTTAAATGACGATAACATTTACGAATCAGGATTTTTAGAAACGATAGACGAGAAGTTGAAAGATGTTTTGAAGATTCGAACATTCTACGAGCAAATGTGGTTGAATGAGGGAAGAAAGATTAAATATATACAGGCACGAATGCCGAAAAAATAAAACAATGAGTGTCTCAAAAGCAGCCATTTTAGAAGCCTTAGGAAATGTTCAAGAACCTGATTTAAAGAAGGATATTGTTTCCTTAAATCTGGTGAAGATTATTCGCGCAGAAGGAAATGAAATAGAATTGGAAGTGAAGGTGAGCAATCCTGCGATGCACGCTAAGCAACGCATGCGTGAGGCTTGTGTGTTCGCCATTCAGCGTGTTTTAGGAAATGAATTTGAAGTGAAAGTTCATGTAGAAGCTATTTCAGGAGAAGAACGAAGCGGGGATCTTCGCAGAATTCTTCCGGGTGTAAAACATATTATCGCGGTTGCAAGTGGGAAAGGTGGAGTAGGGAAAAGCACGGTGTCTTCGAATTTAGCGGCGGGTCTTGCCGCATTGGGACATAAGGTAGGTTTGTTAGATGCGGATATTTATGGGCCTTCAGTTCCAACAATGTTTGATGTTGTTTTGGAAAAGCCAAGACTTATAGAAGTAGACGGAAAGAAAGTTATGGCGCCGGTTGAGGCCCATGGTGTGAAGGTGTTGAGTATTGGATTTTTTACTGAAGGAGATCAGGCTGTTGTATGGCGCGGTCCTATGGCCACAAAGGCATTAAATCAGATGATTACCGATGTGGAATGGGGAGAGTTGGATTACATGGTTGTTGATCTTCCTCCGGGAACGGGCGATGTTCATTTGAGCATTGTACAAACATTACCCATCTCTGCAGTTGTAGTGGTAAGCACACCGCAAGAGGTGGCGTTGGTTGATGCGAGAAAAGGTATTGCTATGTTCCAATTACCAGCGGTAAATATTCCAGTTTTGGGATTGGTAGAGAATATGTCTTGGTTCACGCCTGCAGAACTTCCAGAAAACAAGTATTTCATTTTTGGTGAAGGAGGAACGAAGCGATTAGCGGAAAGCTTGAACCTCCCTGTTCTAGGCGAAATTCCCTTGATTCAAAGCATTCGCGAAGCTGGGGATGTGGGAAGACCTTCAGTTCTTCAAGACAATACCACTGCTGCACGCTATTGGCAAGCGTTTTTAATTAACTTTGAAAAGGAATTGCGCTTGCTGCCATTCCGTAAACCTGCAACCCAAGAATAATATGTTACAAGATTCATTGTTTCAACGTGTGAACGAAGCGCTTAATTCCATTCGACCTTATTTGGAAGCAGACGGTGGTGGAATTGAATTGAAGGAAGTGACTCCTGAAATGACTGCCATAGTTGAATTGCAAGGTGCTTGCACAAGTTGCAACAAATCGCACATGACCATGAAGGCGGGTGTAGAAGCTGCAATCAAATCTGCGGTTCCAGAAATTAAGACGGTTGTTGCGCTATCTCAAGAAATTGAGGCGGCTACTGCGTTATAATCCGTAGTAATTCTTCCTAGCTTCTTTTACTTGCTCGTTTGTTAGATATTCGTCGTAAGACATTCTCTTATCAATAATCCCTTTCGGAGTAATTTCAATAATTCTGTTTGCTACAGTTTCAGTGAACTCGTGGTCATGCGATGTGAAGAGTGCATTGTGCTTCCAATCTTTCATAGCATTGTTGAATGCCGTAATAGATTCAAGATCGAGGTGGTTCGTTGGTTCATCTAACATCAGGCAATTACCATTGGCAAGCATCATACGAGAGACCATGCAACGCACTTTTTCTCCTCCAGAAAGAACAGAACATTTCTTTAATACTTCTTCACCACTGAACAACATTTTTCCTAAGAAACCACGCACGTATGTTTCGTCTTTGTCTACCGAAAACTGACGCAGCCAATCGATAAGATTGTCGTCAGATTTGAAGAAATCTTCGTTATTGTTTGGCAGGTATGCTGTTGTAATTGTGCTTCCCCATTCAACCGTTCCGGTGGTTGGTTCTTCCAAATTATTTATGATTTGAAAAAACGAAGTAATGGCAGAGTGATCTTTTGAAAGAACAGCAACTTTATCGCCTTTGATTAAAGTGAATTCAACATTTTTAAACTGCACGCTTCCATCTGGATTTACCTTCGAAAGATTTTCAACGCGTAAGATTTGATCTCCGCAATCGCGTTCGGGTTTGAAAATAATACCCGGATATTTTCTTGTGCTCGGTTGAATGTTATCGATAACAAGCTTGTCCAACAATTTCTTACGGCTTGTTGCTTGTCTCGATTTAGAAGCGTTCGCACTGAAGCGTTCTACGAAGTCTTGTAGTTCTTTGCGTTTGTCTTCCGTCTTCTTGTTTTGATCGCTTCTCTGACGAGCGGCCAATTGGCTGCTCTCATACCAGAACGAATAGTTTCCTGTGTATAGTTGAATCTTGCTGAAGTCGATGTCAACGATGTTCGTGCACACAGCATCTAAAAAGTGACGGTCGTGCGATACAACAATAACTGTATTTTGAAAATCGGCTAAGAAGTTTTCCAGCCAAGCAATGGTTTCAACATCTAAGTCATTCGTAGGCTCATCGAGCAACAATATTTCAGGGTTGCCGAATAGGGCTTGCGCAAGCAATACACGCACTTTCTCTTTGCCGCTTAGGGTATGAACCAAGTCATTATGCAAATGATCACCAATACCCAAATTACTCAATAGCTGAGCAGCATCACTCTCCGCGTTCCAACCGTCCATTTCAGCAAAAATGTTTTCCAGTTCAGCGGCTTTCACACCGTCTGCATCTGAGAAATCTTCTTTCGCGTAGATGGCATCTTTTTCTTGCATGACATCCATAAGCTTGCGGTTTCCCATAAGCACGGTTTGCAACACTGGAACTTGGTCGAATTCAAAGTGGTTTTGTTTCAATACACTCATGCGCACGCCGGAGTCCATAATAACCTTACCCGTGGTTGGATCTATTTCTCCTGAAAGAATTTTCAAGAAAGTAGATTTACCAGCACCGTTAGCGCCAATAACACCGTAGCAGTGGCCAGGTGTGAATTTGAGATTTACTTCTTCGAATAATGCTCGTTTTCCGTAACGAAGCGAAAGGTTGTTTACTGATAGCACGGCGTATAATTTTAGCGGTGCAAAGATAGTCTTATTTTCGGAGTGTTATTTTTTTAGTTTCTTCGGTTTCGAAGACATTTCAAATTCGAGAACACCGCCTTGAACTAAATCTAAATGTGAGATTTGAAGCCCGATTTCTGTGCTGTTCCATTTCACCGATTTCACATAAATGTTTTTGTCGCTGAGCTTGGGAGCTTTGATGAGTATGGTTTTGCCGTTTTCTAAATGAAGAATGGCCTCGTTCACAAAGGGAGATCCAATTTCGTAAAAGACACTACCCGGACAAGCTGGGTAAATGCCGAGCGCAGAAAAGACATACCAGGCAGACATCTGGCCCGCATCGTCATTTCCACATAAACCATTGGTCTCATTGGTGTAGAATTTATTCGCAATGGCATGCACACGTTCTTGCGTTTTCCAAGGCGAAGAAGTGTAGTTGTATAAATAGGGCACGTGATGACTTGGCTCGTTTCCATGCACATAATTCCCCAT
>JBEIFO010000057.1:0-9343 GCA_040382375.1 Crocinitomicaceae bacterium | reverse complement strand
GAACAAGAAATAGTAAGTCTTCCACTTATTGTACAAGTTACATTATTATATTGCAGTCTAAACCTTAAACCAAAACAACATGCAAAAAGCACCTAAAGGCGCATTGGCAACCTTAATCTCGATTTTCTTTTTCTGGGGATTTGTTGCAGCAAGTAACGACATCTTAATTCCAGTATTCAAGAAGGCATTAGACCTTACTCAAATGCAGTCGCAATTGATCTCTTTCGCTTTCTACGTTGCCTATACCGTGGGTTCGCTCATGTATTTTGCTATTTCAGCTATCATGAAGCGAGACATTTTGAATTCGTTGGGGTATAGAAATGGATTAGCGCTTGGACTTTTAATTTCCGCATGTGGAACTTTATTGTTTATTCCTGCTTCGAACACGGCTTCTTTCGAGTTGCTTATTTCGGGACTCTTCATAGTTGGTTTAGGATTTTCGCTTCAGCAAATTGCTGCGAATCCATTGGCCATTCAAATGGGTGATCCAGCTACAGGAAATCAACGTTTGAGCTTGGCTGGTGGAATTAACAACGTGGGAACAACGATAGGACCTGTTATTGTTTCTTTTGCAATCTTTGGTGGAATTGGATCAGGACCAACAACGTTAGACTTGAAAGCGGTTCAAATTCCATATTTGATTTTAGGTGCTGCCTTTGTGCTTGCAGCTGTTATGTTCAAGTTCTCTTCGGTTCCAGATAAAATTGAAACCGTGAAGTCTGACGATGACAACGCTAGTTTACTTTCTATTTTGAAGTACCCACAATTGTCAATGGGAATGCTAGCCATCTTCTTGTATGTGGGTGTTGAAGTTTCAACCGCAAGCAATCTTCCTGAATTCATGAAGCAAAAATTAGGGACAGAAGAGAGCGCCATTGCTCCGTTTGTTTCTTTATTCTGGGCGAGTTTAATGATTGGACGTTGGACCAGTGCTGCAGGATCATTCAATATTTCACAATCCTTGAAAAGCAAATTGAATATCATACTTCCGTTCGCTGCTTTTGGAATTTTCATGATAGTGAATGCCATAGCTGGGCACGCAGTAACGGACTTCTATCCATATTTGGGTTTAGTGTTGGTACTAATTGTAGCGGATAAGATCAGTGAAGGAAATCCGATTAAACAATTGTTGATGTATTCACTTTTGGGAATTGCTGCTTTGTTGGTTGGAATTTTTGCTACTGGAATGATTAGCGTATTTGCTTTCATGTCTGTTGGATTGTTCTGCAGCACATTGTGGCCATGTATTTTCACTTTGGGAATAGCAGGATTGGGAAGCAGAACGAATACTGGATCGAGCCTTTTGATTATGATGATTATGGGCGGCGGATTTGTTTCTGTGGCGCAAGGCGCATTGTCTGATGACGCTGTGTTAGGTATTCAGTATTCGTACTTCGTAGGCGTTGCATGTTTTGCTTACTTGGCCTTCTACGCCTACCGCGTGAAGGGAATTTTGAAAAAGCAAAACATTCAAATCGGTGAAATGGCTGGAGGTCATTAATGGAAAAAGATTTGAATGCGCTTCAAGCGCAAGTAGACGAATGGATTAAAACCGTTGGCGTTCGTTATTTCAGCGAGCTCACCAACATGGCCATGCTTTCTGAAGAAGTCGGAGAAGTCGCTCGCATCATTGCCCGCCGATACGGCGAGCAAAGCGAAAAAGAAAGCGACAAAGCCAAAGACCTCGGCGATGAAATGGCCGACGTTCTTTTCGTTCTGATTTGCCTCGCAAATCAGACAGGTATCAATTTGCAAGAAGCCTTCGAAAAAAACATGGCCAAGAAAACAGAGCGCGATGCCACGCGACATTTGAATAACGACAAATTGAAATAGTTTCAACTTCGTTGAAATAAATAAGGGCCTCCTTCGGAGGCCCTTATTCTTGCAGGTTACCCTGCCCGCTCGAAAGCGGGAAGAGTGTGGTTACGCGTCAATCTTCGCGTATTTCGCATTCGCTTCAATAAAGGCTCTACGAGGTGGAACCTCGTCGCCCATAAGCATAGAAAATATCTGGTCACACGCCGCAGCGTTGTCAATGGTCACTTGACGCAATGTTCTTGTCGTTGGATCCATAGTCGTTGTCCACAACTGCTCTGCATTCATCTCTCCAAGACCCTTGTATCGTTGAACGTTTACACTTGTCTCAGATCCTGCTCCACGCATTTCCTTAACTAACGCATCGCGCTGCTCTTCAGTCCAAGCGTATTCACCTTTGTTTCCTTTCTTCACTTGGTACAACGGAGGAGTTGCAATGTAGATCATTCCTTGATCAATCAACTCTTTCATGTGACGGAAGAAGAACGTCAAAATAAGCGTCTCAATGTGAGATCCGTCTACGTCCGCGTCGCACATAATCACAATCTTATGGTAACGAAGCTTGGCAGTGTTCAACGCTTTGCTGTCGTCTTCAGTTCCAATGTATACCCCTAGAGCAGTATACATATTTTTTATCTCTTCGTTCTCAAGAATACGATGTTGCATCGCCTTCTCCACGTTCAAGATTTTTCCACGAAGTGGCAAAATAGCCTGGAACACACGGTCGCGTCCTTGCTTAGCGGTTCCACCCGCCGAATCTCCCTCGACAAGAAACAACTCTGATTTCGTAGGATCCTTTTCAGAACAGTCAGATAGCTTACCTGGCAATCCACCCCCAAAGCCTACTCCTTTTCTTTGTATGGTCTCACGCGCTTTTTTCGCGGCAATACGCGCCTGCGCAGCAAGAATTACTTTCTGAACAATTTGTTTTGCCTCAGCAGGATGTTCTTCCAAATAGGACTGAAGCATTTCACTTACCACTTGAGATACAGGAGCTACTGCTTCCTTGTTCCCCAATTTCGTTTTGGTTTGTCCTTCGAACTGTGGCTCTTGAACTTTTACAGAAACAACAGCTGTCAATCCCTCGCGGAAGTCATCACCTACAATCTCCACCTTCGCCTTTTCCAACAAGCCACTCTTGTCCGCATAGTCTTTCAGCGTAGAGGTTAATCCGCGCTTAAATCCTTGCAAGTGTGTTCCACCTTCGTGGGTATTGATGTTGTTTACATAAGAGAACACATTCTCGTTGTACGAGTCGTTGTAAGTCATAGCCACTTCCACTGGAATAGCACCGTCGGTGCGCTCCATGTGAATGATGGTTCCAATGATCGTTGGACGACTTTCATCTAAATACTTCACCATTTCAATTAATCCAGCTTCGCTGTAAAACTCTTCGGTTTTAAATGAACCGTTTTCGTTTACCACACGCTCATCTGTTAAGTGAAGACGAATGCCTTTGTTCAAGAACGAAAGTTCACGAAGGCGATTTGCCAACGTGTCGAAATTGTACTCCGCTGTATCGAAAATAGTATTATCTGGAAGAAAGGTCACAGTGGTACCACGAAGTTCTGTGGTGCCGATTTCCTTCACCGGATACAACGCCTTTCCACAGCTGTACTCTTGAACATACATTTTACCTTCACGAAAAACTTCTGCCTTCAGAGCAATGGAGAGTGCGTTCACGCAACTCACACCAACACCGTGAAGACCACCAGATACTTTGTACGATCCTTTATCGAATTTTCCACCCGCACCAATCTTAGTCATGACCACTTGAAGTGCGCTTACGCCTTCCTTCTTGTGCATGTCAACAGGAATACCACGTCCGTTATCTTTAACCGTAACGCTGTTGTCTGGATTAATGAATACGTTAATGGTATCGCAATGTCCAGCTAACGCTTCATCGATACTGTTATCGACAACCTCATACACCAAGTGGTGAAGGCCTCGAGTTCCAATATCTCCGATGTACATAGCGGGACGCATACGCACGTGCTCCATTCCTTCTAACGACTGAATATTGTCAGCGGTATAACCGGGGGTAAGGGTATTTTCTATTTCTTCACTCATTCTCTCGTAGGACTATTAATTATCTAACTTTTTTATTTCAAATTGAAGAACAGGACGAACCCATTTTTTCAAGGTGACCAAAGTTACGCAAGGCCCATTGCTGTAGCAAAAAACGGGGGCCGAAGCCCCCGTGGTTTTATGAACATTTCGTTAACAAATTGCTACTTTAAAACGAATAAGAAGCTCCCAAGGCAGCAAAGAAGCGTTGCGTCGGAATTCCGCTGTAAATAGCGTATCGCTGCGCCAAAATATTATTGAACTGCAAATAAGCCGAAAGGCGCTCATTGTAAGTATAGGTTGTGCGTAAATTCACATCTACAAACGACTTCATTTTATACACATAAGACCCGTCTAATTGCAATACTGCATCTCTTCCTGTCACAGGCAAAACCGACTTCGCCCAACGCTCTCCGTAATAGATTCCTTGGAAATTGAATTTGAATTTTGAATTCAAATTGTAAGATGCCTCAGCCGAGAACTGAAGATTCGGCAACTGCCATGCGTATTGCTGATTGGTTTCGAAGTAAGAATAAGAACCGCCAACTTTGGCGCTCCATTTCTTTCCTCCCAAGACCTCAATCTCCCCTTTTACTTTTGCAACACGCAAGTCATCGTAGAGAACACCTTGCATATTTCCTCTCGAGAATAAGCTATCATTGAAGAAGAAAGCGAAATTCTCGATTTTATTCAATTCTCCGCCTACGCTGTAGTTCACGCGTCGAGAAATAGATCCGTTCACACCACCGTAAAACTGCAACTTATTGTTCTGATTCAACAATTGGGGTTGCACAACCACGAATGGATTCTGTGTATACAAGCCGTAGTAAGTAGTTGGTGCCAAAGACCCTTTAATTCCAGCGTAAGGCACAAACATTCCATCGAGGATGCTGTAACTCACTTCCGCTTGCGGATAAAAATGCCCACGCTGCTCTCCGCGCGACTGCATGTATAGTCCCATTCCAATTTTCACTCGAAGATCTTTATAAACCGTGTATGCCGTTGGAATAAAGCGCACGATCGCATTGTCGAACGAACGTGTTGTGCGAAGTGAATCACCTTCTCCCCAAATATTTGCGTTGTCAGCTGACCAATCGAGACCAGAAGAATTAAACTGATTGTAAGTAATTCCAAATTCACCACTGAATACTTCCGTCTTCACGAGCTTACTTGCGCCACCACTTACATCCACAAAATGCTCATTGGAATTAAACGCATCAGATGCTAAGCGGTATCCTGCTTTCCCCCACCAATTCAAGTCGTTACTATCCCTATCGAAGGTTCGAATACCCAAACTTCCGGTGTACACATTCATTGTTTGTTTCAGTGAAGAAAAATCAGGAAAATAATTCAACTGTGAAGAATCTATTCCGTACCAGTTAGTCACATTTCTATTCCAATTGATTTTAGCATCGGCTTCAGTCTTTTTGAAAAAACGCTTGCCCCATAATGTTGCATTGTTCTCACTGAATGTGGTGGGAACATCGGCGCCTGATAAAACTTCAAAATTGGAATGAGCACTTTGATGACCGTAGCGAATTCCCCAATCTCCTTTCTTTGATCTTCCATCTGTATAATAGGCATCTACCTTCGGAGTAACATAACTTCCAAAAGAAACGTCAACCCAACCGTTTTGCAACTTTTTCAATTTCCCTACACTGGGAAAACTTGACGAAAGAATTGTTGCCGGTTGCGTAAACGAAATTAAACGAGTGGGAAGCATGTTGTACTTCATAAGCGCAGCATTCGTCTCCGTATCAATTACGAATGGTTGATTGGAAATCTTATTCGCATCGCGCAAGAATATATATAAATCTCCCTCGAATGTAGCGCTTTGAATAAGCACGCTGTCCACTTGCGCATTCGCTTGAACGCAGGCAAAAACCCACGCCAATAACACTCCTATTTTTTTCAATTTATTCTTCATGGAACTCATCGTTTTGAATATTCTCATCGGTATTATCAAGAGGAATCTCCACCTCCCTTGGCTTTGGATTTTCCAATTCTTCTAATTCAATTTTTTTCTGTTCGGCACGTGCTAAAATTTCCGGGTTTTTCGATTTGGAAATTACCGCGTCAATGGTTTTTCTGGCTTGATAGTAATCTGGCTTAGCCACATAAACATCGGATAGCAACAGTAAAGCTTCAAAGCTCCATTTTTCAAATGAAGAATACTTTTCTATTATTTTAAAAATCGATTTCTCAGCTTTTGCTAATTCATTCGATTTAAATTCTACAAAGGCGTTTTGAAAGGCCGCTTCAGCAGCGCCTTCCCCTCCGCGCTTGGTTACTTCAGCATAATCCGCCAATGCACTCGCGAACTCTTCCTCTTTCATCTTCATTCTACCTCTCCATAAATAAGCCTTCGCACGATTGTCGGCATTAGCTGTGGCGTCTGCTATTACCTTGTCGGCATATTCGCGTGCCAAGCCCATTTCTTCAATACTGTAATAAGCAACGAGTAAAGCCATTTGTGCATCCTCAACTTTCTTCTTGGAAACTGCGGCACTTTCGATCTTCAACAAATGACCAATAGCGTTGGCGTACTCGCCTTGTTGAATACGAATGTCTGCGGCATTGTTTAAGGCTTCTTCTGTATAGTCTGAGAATGGCAATTCAATTACCTTTTCGTAATAATCGACTGCCGATTCTTTGTTCCCTTCATTCTTGAAACAATCGGCTAGTAAAAAGTTCGCTTCTGCTGCATGAACCGCCTGCGGATATTGAGTTAAATAGGACTCTAGCTTCCCCTTAGCTTTTGCACATTCACCCGCGTAGGCCGGAGCTGAAGCTTTCGTAAATACACCCTCTTCAATTTCCAAAGCACTTACATCGGCCACTGCTAAATGCGTAATCTGATTTTGGAATTCAACATCATCAATCAACACCGGTTTAACAATTTCCAATGCATCGAGAATTATTTTATCGTTCCCGTAGTTCGTATAGAGCGTATTCCAGGTTGACTTTACCTTCGCATCGTTTTCGTCGTTGCGATAAATCAGACAAAGATTCACTAAAATTCTTCGTGTGTAGTTGGAAGTGGGCTCGTCGGCCATGAGTTGAAGAAATACCGTTTTTGCTTCTGAATTGTTCCCTGCAGTGAGGTAGGTTGTTCCCAATTCAAACGCTGCGTCTACCTTAAATTTCGAATTTGCATCGGACTCTACCAAGGATTTCAACAAGCCTATTTTCGCTGAGTTATTCCCTTCGTAACCCTCGCACAAGGCTTTTTGATAAAGGATGTAGTCTTTCTGTGCAGGTGTGCCTTTGGAGTAGCTCTCGATGGCCTGCTTGTAACTCTTCGAAACGAAAAAACAATCACCAATTCGCAAATACGCGTCACCTTTCTTAACCTCATCGGCTTCATTCGAATCGACATATTTTCTAAATGCTGTGTTCGCATTCGCATAATAAGGTTTCGAAGCATCGTAGTCTTTTTGCGCAACACCTAACTTGAAAAACGTATATCCCAAACTGTAGTTCGCTAGCGCATAATACTCAGAGTTGAAGGCTGCCGGCTCGGCGATACAGGCCTGGTAATATTCCTTCGCCTTCGGGTATTTGTTTTGGCGGTAATTAATCTCACCCATCCAATACTTCGCCTGTGCCATGAGGTAGGTGTTTATTGGATATTGAAGTGACTTGGTAAAAAACTCTTCTGACTTTGAAAAACTCTCTGCTTGATACAATTCCACTCCTCGGTTAAAGGCAACAATCTGATAAGAAGTTTTCGCACGAATGTCTTTCACCTTCATTTTATCCAATGAAGTCAATGCGCGTTCGTAGTTTCTGGTTTTTAGGTATACATTCAACAAGAACTCATAGGCTTCGTCGTGACGTGCAGAGTTCGGATATTTTTCCAAGTACCCTTCGAAAGCTGAAATAGCTTCATGGAAAGGATTGTATGATAGCTCGAAAGCCAATTTCGCATAATTGAACAAGGCGTCCTCTTGCACATCAACGTTATGCGTCTGTTTGGAAGCCGCTTCGAAAGCGGTTCGTGCGTATTCTTTCTGATCGAGTTTAAGGTAGCAATCTCCAATGTTGTAATTGGCCAATTGCGAAGTGGGAGAATCTTCCTTCGCACAATGTGAATATGCATCTATGGCTCGCTCGAAATTACTGTTTCGATAGTAGCAGAAACCCAACTGATAATAGTCCTGCACCAAAGGTTTTGCTGTTGGCGACATGTGATATTTTTCTAAATACGGAAGAGCTTCTTGGTATTTTTCTAAAGTAAAATAGGCGTCCCCAATTAGGTGTGCAATTTCTTCATTCGCATTCGGATAATTGTTTTTTATATTTTCTTCAGCGTTAATTAATGGCGGTGCATAGGCCAATAACTCGTCAAAACGCTTCTGTAAATAATAAATCTGCGAGATAAAATAAGGAACCACAGACTTGAAATCTTTATCTTCTTTCAACTTCGAAAAAGATTCTAACGCTACTTGATAATCTTTGTTGGTATATGCGAGATAGGCATAATAATAAGTCGCCGCTGAAGCGAATTCAGAATCGCCGTCTTTCACTTTCGCAAAATCAACACGAGCATCAGAAAATTTCTTTTGATCGAATTTCACGAAACCTCGTTTGAAATAAAATGATGGGCTCTCTTCCGCAAGAAGTTGTTTTTCTTCCACTTTATCAAACCACTCGAGTGACTGTTTGTAGGACTTGCTCTTGTACTTGAAGTTCGCCAATTCCAGATACACACTCTGACACCAGTGTGAATCGGGATGGTTTCTTACGAAGGTGGTGAGCAAGTATTCCGCATCTGGATGAAACAAGTTCATGGCGCAAAGACCTTGGTAATACTCGGCATCTGCGCGATAGCCGTCGTTACCCGAGGTTAATGAAAGATACTTTTCGAACGACTCTTTTGCCGGAACGAATTTTTCGTTTTCAAAAAGATTTAAAGCTTCGCGATAGATACGCTCAGGCACAACCTTTTCGTAAGACTTTTGAGCAAACACAGCAGTGCTGCCTAAAACCATTAATACAATACCCAGTGCAATTTTTCTCATAGTCACAATTTGTCAATGTGAAATTACCAAGACCACTTTCGTGAGGATGGGCTATTTATGAAACTTGCGAACGAGCAATTGTTTATGGATATTGTTCAGGGATTCCACTCCCCTGCACCTTGGCGAACCACAACCGGATTCAAACCAGAAAAATCTACGACCGTAGAAAGTAACATTTTCGAGGTGTCTTCAAAGAAAATTTCAGCTACATCGTTTGACCAATCTTCTTCAAAATCGATGGCTTCAAGTGGATATTCTTCTAAATTTTCTTTGCGATGAACCGAAGAAACCACAAGGGGTTCTCCCAATTGTGTTAAAACTCTTTGAAGAAAATCGTGATCAGGAACTCGAAGACCAATGGTGGTTCTGCGTGAAGTAAAAAGTTTGGGGACTAGACTGCTTGCTTCCAACAAAAAAGTAAACATACCTGGGGTATG
>JBEIFO010000056.1:0-9390 GCA_040382375.1 Crocinitomicaceae bacterium | reverse complement strand
GGTGAAATGAGTGATCGCCTTACTTGGGACAATCTTCAAGTGAAATTTTTAGAAGCACATAAATTTCACACAACATCGAATCAAGCGCGAAGAGATGGAAAGAAAGCTGAGAATCTAAATGAAGTCCGCTTGCGCGTTGATCAAAAAAGTTAGTTCGCTTTTTCTGCTAAGAACAATTCCATTTCACCTTTTCCCTTCAACATCACATTTCCTTTCGATTCGTATTGAAATCCACCTGGGATAAGTGATTTCGTTGCGTCAGTAATGGTAACTTTCATGGGTGTTCCATTGCTTTCAACACGCGCAGCAATATTCACGCTTCCTCTATTTTTTCACCTTCTATTTCTTTTCGGAAAACGAGTGTTCCTTCAAACATATCGAGTACTACGGGGGCAGTTTTATCTATAGTTCCGGCAAGTAAGTGTTTCGAAAGAATATTCAACACGTCTTTCTGTAACACACGCTTAACAGGGCGTGCGCCAAATTGCGGATCGTATCCTTTTTCGCTGAGCCATTCCAGTGCTTCAGGAGAAACCTTCAAGACAATGTCATTCTTGCGAAGACGTTGCGCTAAAATGTGCAATTGAATGGTTACAATCTCGCGCACTTCTTTTCGCAGTAACGGAGGGAACATGATCACTTCGTCTATGCGATTTAAGAATTCAGGTCGAAGTGACTTCTTCACCACTTCCATTACTTCTTCTTTCGTTTTTTCGAAGAGTGAAGTCAAGTTGGTTTTATCGTCAACGTGATTGTAGTTTTCTTGAATGATGTGCGAGCCAATGTTGCTGGTCATAATCACAATCGTATTCTTGAAATTCGCTACGCGACCTTTGTTGTCGGTTAACCTGCCATCATCTAAAACTTGAAGTAAAATATTGAATACATCTGGATGTGCTTTTTCAATCTCGTCGAGCAACACAACCGAGTAGGGTTTTCTTCGAACGGCTTCGGTCAATTGTCCGCCTTCATCGTATCCAACATATCCAGGAGGCGCTCCTACCAAGCGAGACACGCTGTGCTTCTCTTGAAATTCGCTCATGTCTATGCGCGTCATAGCGTTTTCATCGTTGAATAAATATTCGCTCAACGCCTTAGCCAATTCTGTTTTTCCAACACCTGTTGTGCCCAAGAAAATGAACGATCCAATCGGACGTTTTTCGTCGCTCAACCCAGATCTGTTTCTTCGCACGGCATCGCTCACCGCAGCAATGGCTTCTTCTTGACCAACCACACGCTTGTGCAATTCCTCTTCCATGCGCAATAATTTTTCGCGTTCACTTTCCATCATGCGCGAAACAGGAATGCCTGTCCAGGCGGCAACCACGTCGGCAATTTCTTCCGGATCAACTTCTTCCTTCACCATTTTTGTGTTGGTTTGAAGTTTTTGAAGTTCTTCGCGATCGACTTCAATCGCTTGTTCTTTATCGCGAATTTTTCCATAACGAATTTCAGCAACCAACCCGAAGTTTCCTTCGCGCTCGGCTTGTTCTGCCTGCACCTTGAAATGTTCAATGTCTTTCTTCGCCTGCTGAATGCGCTCTACAACGTCTTTCTCCGCTTTCCATTGTCCATACAATCCGTTGCGTTCTTCTTGAAGATTTGCGATCTCTTCGCCAATTTCATTCAAACGCGTAACATTGTTTTCGCGCTTGATCGCCTCTCTTTCAATTTCTAATTGAAGAATTTTGCGCTCTATTTCATCGAGCTCCACCGGCTTCGAATTAATTTCCATGCGCAACCGCGAAGCGGCTTCGTCAATTAAATCAATGGCTTTATCTGGAAGGAAGCGATCACTGATGTATCGAATGGAAAAATCTACTGCGGCAATGATTGCGTCGTCTTTGATCTGCACTTTGTGATGTGATTCGTATTTTTCTTTCAATCCACGAAGAATAGATATAGCGTCTTCTCTGCTTGGTTCATTCACCATCACTTGCTGAAAGCGACGCTCAAGTGCTTTGTCTTTTTCAATGTATTTCTGATATTCATTGAGCGTAGTTGCGCCTATGGCGCGAAGCTCTCCGCGAGCCAAAGCAGGCTTCAAAATGTTCGCGGCATCCATAGCGCCTTCACCACCGCCTGCACCAACGAGCGTATGAATTTCATCGATGAAAAGAATCAATTGCCCATCGCTTTCTTGAACTTCTTTCACCACCGATTTCAATCGTTCTTCGAATTCACCTTTGTATTTCGCACCGGCTACAAGTGCGCTCATGTCTAAGCTATAGACGGTTTTGTCAATGAGGTTTTCGGGAACGTCTTTGTTTATAATGCGATGCGCAATGCCTTCGGCAATGGCCGTTTTTCCAACACCGGGTTCACCAATTAAAATCGGATTGTTTTTCGTTCTGCGTGAAAGAATTTGTAGCACACGACGAATTTCTTCATCGCGACCAATCACGGGATCGAGCTTTCCGTCTTGCGCAAGTTTGTTTAAATTCTTCGCGTATTTTTCCAGTGACTGAAATGTTTGTTCTTGGGTGGAAGACGTTGCACGTTGCCCTTTGCGCATGTCGAGAAGCAATGCCTTTAAGTCTTTGCTATTCACGCCACGGTCTTTCAGCAATTGAGCAGAAGCGTCTTTCGTGTCCATCATTCCCAAAAGCAAGTGCTCAACAGTAACGAAGTCGTCTTTCATGCTTCGCGCTTCGGCGCTTGCACGCTGAAGCATGTCGGTTGCATTTCGACTTAAATTAATTTCACCACCAGAAACCTTCGGAAGTTTTTGCAATTCAAGTTGAACGGAATTGTTCACAGCTTCAAGAGTGGCGTTGAATTTTTTCAATATAAATGGAAGAATGCGATCGTCTTCTTCGAGTATTCCTTTCAACAGATGCAATCCGTCTATACTGCCGTGTCCCATGGACATTGCTATTTGCTGCGCACGTTGAACGCTTTGTTGTGCTTTAAGTGTGAATTGTTCGAAGTTCATTTCTCTAAATTAATTGCAGCGTTGCTTTCAATAGCCTCGCCGTTGAGCAAATTCGGAAATAATTTCCGAATGAATACTGATTGAAGTGTCTAAAAGACAGATAGCTCTTGAGTTTCACGACGAAAAGTCTTGATTTAAATCATTTAGTTCTTTGAAAGATTCTTCGAAAGGTCCTACGGAAGTTCTTGCGAAGCACCGGTTTCAAGATTCTTCGAAAGGTCCTGCGGAAGGTCTTGCGAAGCACCTTCGGGACGACCTTGCACAGCATCTTTATTTACAGGTTTATTTTAAAGTGGAAATCCCTGCGATTAAACCTATACAGGCTATGTTAGTGATACAGATATTAATAACTGCCCACCCGAATTGCTGTTGTTGAAACAATTGAACCGTCTCAAAACTAAAGGTGCTGAATGTGCTCAAACCGCCGCAGAGTCCTGTGGTTAGGAAGAAGAGTGTGCGCGGAGAGATATTCGATTTATTCGCTAACGCGAAGGTGATTGCAATAATTATTGCTGCGGAAATGTTCGCCAGTAAAGTTCCAATTGGAAGTGAAACAGTTCCCATTTTGAATGGAAGTCCAATGAGGTATCGAAGAACAGATCCAATTCCTCCGCCAACAAAAATGAGTGCAAGCGTTATTCCGTTCATCGTTTAATGAAGGAAAAAAGTTTGTAGAAAACGTAACCGAACATTCCGCCCATGAACCATCCCATGAGAATGTCGGTAGGGAAGTGAACCCCTAAATAAATTCGCGAAAGGGAAGTGATAATTGTTCCGAGTATCAAAATTGTTTTCAAACGATAATGCCTTGGTAACGCAAGAAGCACAAAGAAAGTAAGCGCTGCGAAATTACTAGCATGTGAGGAGTAGAAACCGAATTCACCGCCGCGATAGTCATTTCCATTAGCATCCTTGGCGTAATGCAATTCGTCCTGAAGCTTTTCAGTGTGCGAAGGGCGATGTCTTTGCACAGATGGTTTGAAAATTCGACTTGAAACCAAGTCGCTCATTCCAACTGAAAGTGAGGCTAGAACAACAGCATAGATTCCGAATTTTTTTCCGTGCGTTGTAATGAATTGCCAAGAAATGTAAATGAATAGGGGAATCCAAATAAGTGTTCCGCTAAGCACAAGCATTGTCCTATCTAGTCCATAGATAGAAAGCCCGTTAATGGCTTTCAGCAAGGCAATGTCAAGTTCAATCATGGGCCTTAAGCGTAGAGCAGAGCTATTTCGTTCGCGTAATTGCTAAGAATGTTTTTGCGCTTCAACTTCAGTGTTGGTGTGATTTCGCCACTTTCAACCGTGAATGGTTTTGAAATCAAATGAATGCCTTTGATCTGTTCCCAGTTACCAAAGCCCGTGTTCATTTCAGCAATGAAAGCCTTGATCTCCTTATTTAATTTTTCATTTTGAATAATCTCTTCATTCGAAAGTGAAGCCAATTCAGGGAAGTGAATTTTGGCGAAAGCGCAGTCAACTACAATGAGCGCTCCTGGGAATTTTTGTCCGTCGCCAACAACCATACATTGCTCAATGAAGTGTGATTCTTTCAACGCGTTTTCTAATACTTGTGGAGCAACATATTTTCCTCCGCTCGTTTTGAAAAGCTCTTTCTTCCTATCTGTTATTTTAAGAAAACCATCTTGAAGAATTCCAATGTCACCTGTGCTGAACCATCCGTCGTTTAAGACTTCCGCAGTGGTCTCTGGATTCTTGTAATAACCCATCATGACTTGCGGACCTTTTACCAAGATTTCTCCATCGGCAGCGAATTTGATTTCTGTTTTCGGAATAATGGTTCCCACTGTTCCTGGGCGGTACATGTTTGGAGTGCGCAAGGTGTTCACTGAAATAACCGGAGACGTTTCAGTCAATCCGTATCCTTCTTTTACAGGAATTCCAGCAGCTGTGAAGAAACGTGCAAGTCTCGGTTGAAGGGCAGCAGATCCGCATGCAACTGCTCCAATCTCGGTAAGTCCCAATGCAGCTTTCACTTTGCTGAAGACAAGCTTTTGAGCAATCTTCAATTTGAATTCATACCAGCCTCCGTTGGCGCGCTCAGGTTCCCACTGAAGTGCAAGATTTACAGCCCATTTGAAAAGCGATTTTTTGATTCCTGTATTCGCTTCGCCTTTGGCAATAATGCCGTCGAAGAATTTTTCAAGTAGGCGAGGAACCGCTGTGAAAATATGAGGCTGATTGGCAATTAAATCTTCTTTAATGTTGTCCATACCCGTTAGGGTCACGCTCACACTATTGTTAATGTACAAGTAGTGTAACATGCGCTCGTAGATGTGACAAACAGGGAGGAAACTCACGCATCTGGCCTTTCCTTTTTCTAAATAAGGAAGACGATCTACGCAGTTCTCTACGTTTGAAGCAATGTTCATATGAGAAAGCATAACCCCCTTCGGAAGTCCTGTAGTTCCTGAAGTGTAGATAATAGTTGCTAAGTCTTCGGTCTTGATTTTATCTTTTCTCGACTGAACCACTTTCGAAGAATCTTCATTCAATGAAAATAATTCTTTCCAATGTCTAGCTCCTTCAATTTGTTCGAAGGTGAATACTTCTTTCAATAAAGGTGTGTTGTGACGAATGTTTCGAATTTTGTTGAGTAGTTCGAGGTTCGAAACGAAACAAAGGGTGGCCTCACTGTGATTCAAAATGTATTGAATATCATGCTCGGTCATGGTTGGATAAATGGGAACATCAATGGCTCCAATTTGTAAAGCGGCGTGATCACAGATGTTCCATTCGGTGCGACTGGCATCGGTGATAAGCGCAATTTTCTGTCCGGGCTGAATGCCGTATTCAACAAGCCCGTTGCTCAGTTGATTTACAAAATCAATAAACTTTCGAGTGGAATAGGTTTCCCATTCTCCGTTGCATTTGCTTCGGAACATAACGTCAAGTGGAAGATGCTCCAGTTGATCGTAGGCAAAATCGAATAATCTGTTGTACATGAAACGAATATACTAAACGAATTCCTTCGCTAGACGTTCTGACATGTAATCGAATAATTGTTGGAAGGGTCCCTTCACCATCATTTCCATAAATGGATTAAGGTTAGCGTCGCAATCTTGATGAGCAGTGGTCGTTGCTCCATTACTTTTCAACTTCGCTTTGAGCACGAAAGGAAACGGACTTTTATCAGTTGTTTCAAAAGTTGTTTCAGCATCTTCAGTATTTAAAACAGCGCTTACGCGTTTCAATTCGATGGTGTAAACATTTTGAATTTTGAAGGAACACGAATCTTCGGTGTTGCTCCAATTTGAAATTTTATCTAACGGAAGTAAGCGCTGAATGTTCGGCATGTTTTGCAAGTACGCGTGCACTTCCGCTATGGAAGCATTTACTTCAACGCTTTTGCTAATGAACTTAGCCATTGGATTGAGATTCAGGGTATGCAGCGCTCCAAGCAGCTGGATTCTCTCTCCAAACTTTTAACGTATTTAACTGCTCTTCTGTGATGTATTCCTTCTTCAACGCTTGTTGAAGTAGAGCGTGATAATCTGTAAGCGTGTGCAATGGAACATTAGCATTTTTAAATGCCTCTTTCGCAATTTCGAAATCGTAAGTGAAAATGGCAACCATGCCCATAACGTCTAGACCAGCTTCGCGTAACGCAGTTACTGCGCTTAGACTGCTATTCCCAGTTGAAATAAGATCTTCAATCACGACTACCTTTTGGTTGGGTTCAACCACACCTTCCACCTGATTGCCAAGACCGTGTTTTTTTGCTTCACTGCGCACGTATGCGTAAGGAATTCCCATCTCTTGAGCCACGAGTGCACCTATGGCAATACCTCCGGTGGCAACACCAGCAATAATGTCTGGAGTTCCGAATTTTTCTTGAATGGCGTTCACAAACTGCTGACGAATGTGTGTTCTGCAAACAGGGAAGGAAAGGGTTTTGCGATTGTCGCAGTAAATAGGCGACTTCAGTCCGCTTGCCCAGGTGAATGGGGCTTGAGGTTTCAACTCAATTGCCTTAATTTGCAAAAGATAATCAGCTACTTGTAATCCCACTTCAATATTTGAATCCATGACGCGAAAATACAACGTGTATCACCTCGAAAAACTATTAACTTTTTCACAAGAGGAGTTTGATGAATTTATAAAAAATCGAAAATTCATTCATGCAGCCGGCGGATTGGTGCAGAATACCAACGGTGATTTTTTGTTTATGGAACGAAATAACACCCTTGATCTTCCTAAAGGAAAATTAGAGAAAGGTGAATCTGATGAGGAAGGTGCATTGCGCGAGGTTGAAGAAGAAACAGGTGTATCTGGATTGGAAATCATTCGTCCGTTGCTTGAAACATACCACACCTACACCATGAATGGCAAAGACGTTATCAAAAGAACGGCTTGGTTTCTCATGCATGTGAGCGGAGCGACAGAACCAACGCCCCAAGCGGAAGAAGGAATTTCTTGGGTGAAATGGATGAGTACGAAGGAAGTGTCTTCTTGTATTCAAGATGCTTACGCTTCGGTAATTGATGTTTGGAACATCGCCAATATTTAGTGTTGCTTTTTCGTTGTAGTTTCTGAATGAAATCAATTTTTAAAATATGAAAGGAAGATTGTTGGGGTTAGTGTTTTTTTCGGTTATCTCCAGTTTAGTGGTTAGTGGCCAGAAATCTGATTTTACTGGGGTTCCAATTGGAGGCCAAATTTGGATGTCATCAAATTTGGATGTAACCAAGTTTCGCAATGGCGATAAGATTCATCAAGCTCAGTCAGATGAAGAATGGGAAGAAGCCGGATTCGATAAAAAACCCGCTTGGTGCTACTACAATTCCGATAATGACACTGGTGGCACTGATATCGTAAAAAGAGGAATTATGTACAACTCTTTTGCAGTGAATGATAAAAGAGGCTTGGCTCCATTGGGGTGGCACATTCCTACTGAAGGCGAGTGGAACAATTTGCAATTTGAAGTCGAGATTCAAGGACCAGGAATAGCATCGTTATTTTCAAATAATCTTTGGACTGGTGAAAAAGGCGAATTCAACTCATTGGGAATGAATATAAGTCCAGACGGTTGGAGAGATGTTGGTTGTGGTGGTCTTGATCGTGACGTTACTTTTTGGGCGAGTAAGGGCGACGCCGAAGGAACACCTACGGTAAGTTTTTACCTGAATGAAGAATTACTAGGAAAAATGGACTACGGCTCCACCACTTGGATTATGGGGCATTATGTGCGTTGTGTAAAGGATTAATAGAATTCGTTATAACGTCTTCCAACCCTGCGCACTTAATTTTACAGACCCTCCGCCAATGGTCATCAATAGGTTTTCGCCGGCTTTTTCAGTGGCGTGTCCAATGATTGAAAGATTAGGATTTTCTTTTATTTTCTCGAAGTCGTTTTGCGAAACTGTAAACAACAATTCGTAATCTTCTCCACCGTTTAAGGCGCAGGTGGTTGGATCAATGTTATGCTCTTTCGCAGCGTCGCGCGTTTCCGGGGCAATGGGTAACTTGTCTTCGTAGATGGCGAAGGTGCATTCACTTTCTTCCGCAAGGTGAAGAATTTCAGAGGAAAGTCCGTCTGAAATATCAATCATGGCTGTAGGTTTTACTTCAAGTTTAGCTAGTAATTGCACAATGTCTAATCGTGCTTCTGGCTTCAATTGACGAGCTAATATGTAATCGTAATTTTCTAAGCTCGGTTGAGCAGTAGGTGCGCTTTTGAAAACTTCTTTTTCACGTTCCAAGACTTGAAGTCCCATGTATGCTCCGCCTAAGTCTCCGGAAACAACCAATAAATCTCCTTCTTTAACGGCGCTCCTTAAAGCAATGTCTTCTTTGTTCGCGTAGCCGATTGCAGTAATAGAAATGACACATCCTGTTGGAATGGTAGTCGTGTCTCCACCCACCATATCCACTCCGTACGCATCGCATGCAGCAAGTATTCCAGAGTAAAGTTCTTCAAGAGCCTCCACAGAATATTTATTGCTTACGGCTAAACCCACGGTGAACTGGGTGGGCGTTGCATTCATGGCGCAAATGTCAGAAAGGTTCACCACAACGCTTTTGTATCCGAGGTGCTTTAAAGGAGTATACATTAAATCGAAATGCACACCTTCCACCAACATGTCGGTTGTCATGATCAACTGTTTTCCTTCCATCGGCTGCATCACTGCAGCATCGTCTCCAGCATCGCGAATGGTTCCTTCGTTTTTCGGAAGGAAATATTGAGTCAAATGTTTAATGAGCGTGAATTCTCCAAGAGCAGAAAGCTCAGTACGTTGTTGTTCCATGCGGCAAAGATAGGAGGTTAGGCACTCAATCGAATATCCAACACTTCCAACTGAATTGAACTTTGGCCGTTCCAAACATTTTCATTCAACTGAAAAAGGAGGTCAATTTCCTTTCCTTCTAAAATAGGAAAAACCCAATCTTTCATCTTGAATGCAATGCCCTTCATTTCAGCAATATTTCCAGCTT
>JBEIFO010000055.1:0-9569 GCA_040382375.1 Crocinitomicaceae bacterium | reverse complement strand
GAAGTACGTTGGCATGGTGTCGTTAGGGCATGAGATCACATTGCCCGTAACACTAACCAAAGCGTCGGGCTGAGGAAATACGCTAACGCTTGTCGATGCAGAAATATTAGTCACTTCACTCAATGCAATGTTAATGGTTCCTGAAGTTCCGTTTCCTGAATTGTATGACTGAGAACCCACTCCAATATTGAAAGAGGATGTTCCTAAATTATCATCTTGAGTAATGTCGTCAGAATCCCAAAAAGTAATAGTATACGGCGGATTCGAAAGAGTGAAATTTACGTTAGCGTATGAGGCACTTGTTTGATTGGTCACCGTTCCGCTTGTGTATACAGCGCTTCCCGCCGAATTGTTAATCGTGAAGTACGGATCTGCAGTACTGAATAAATCGTCGGCATCGCCATTCCAATTTCCGTTTACTCCAGCAAGGTTTACAGAAGTAATAACATAGTTTGAAATAACGGTTTGCAGCGCAGCTGTGTAGGTTCCTGGTGCAGGATAATTAACAGGTGCAGGATCTGCCCCTGTTCCCGTTTGACCGTTTCCGAAATCCCATGTATAAGTGGTAAGCTGTCCTGCATCTCCGCCGATTGTTGCAACATAATCGACATCTAAAGAACCGCATCCGGCAGATTGGTCGAATGCAAACGTGGAAGTTCCTCCAGGTCCCTGCTCAACAATAAGCGTAATAATAAAACTGTCGTTTTGAGTGACTTCAAATCCAAATGCTTCAGCTAGGGCAGTAATACTAATTACAATGTCATAGGTGCCGGGTAAGACGGGGGTTCCACAAATGGTGGCACAACCGTAATTCTCCCCTTGTGGCGGATAGAAAATTCCATCGGCATCGTTCAGTGTAAATTCCAATCCAAAAGGTATTCCTGAAACATCTGTAATGGTTAATTGAAGCAACGTTGCATTCACTCCTGAGCCAGGATCTGTAACATCGGTTGGAATAAAGAACGTCATGACCTGCTCGTAATAAACACCTGTGGTGGCATTCGGTGGAATGGCGGGACATATTTGGGGTGTCCCTGTTGTGTTGGTGCACGTGAGGTCAGGAGTACACGTAGGACATTGTGCATTCGCAGCGAAAATTCCAACAAAGAAAACCGCTAAAAAGGCGTAGATATTTTTCATAGGTTAAGGTTAGAGCTAATGCTCATTCAAGTTTAGGTATTTTTTTCTAATTGTGCAATGCTTTCCCTAATAAAAGCAACAAAGAGGTTCTATCTTCGCATTCAATATGAAACAGTCCATTTCCAGCAAATTATTCGCCTACCTCATTAACGGTTTAGTGCTCGCCCTTCCCGTATACATTACGGGTTATGTTATATATACCATCTTCGACTCACTCGATCGCGTTATTCCAATTGAACATAAGTACCCTGGATTGGGAATTGTTCTTCTGCTCATAACACTTGTAATTCTGGGCTTTCTTGGAGCAAAAATTATTAATGAGCAGATAAGAACTCGCTTTTCAAAATTCTTAGATCGCATTCCATTTATTAAAACTATTTATAAGAGCATTACTGATATGCTCGGTGCATTTGTAGGAAATAAAAAGCGATTCAATAAACCCGTATTGGTCCGTTTAAGTAAAGATCATGACGTTGAAGTCATCGGTTTTGTTACAGACGAAGATCTTCAAGAAATTGGAGAAGCAGATGCTGGAAAGGTTGGCGTCTATGTTCCTATGAGTTATAGCTTTTCAGGACACCTCGTTATTGTGCCGCGCAGCAATGTGAAGCCTATTACAGGCAACTCTTTAGAGCTTATGAAATACGTTGTAAGCGGTGGCGTTGTAGAATTCGAGCCTGAAAAAAATGAAGGAACGAAATAAGGCACTGGTCTTACTTCACTTCATTGTTTTCCTTTGGGGATTCACCGGAATCCTCGGAAAAGAATTAAACTTTTCCGTTACTGTTTTAGTCTTCTTGCGCATGATGGTGGCTTTGGTCTCCATTGCGATTTATAAATATTTCTGGAAAAAATCGTTTGTCGTTTCGCGCTTCGATCTTCTAAAACTTTTATTCGTGGGTGTGCTCACTGCGGCTCATTGGCTCTGCTTTTTCTACAGCATTCACATCAGCAATGTCAGCACGGCACTTGCTGTCATTAGCACAACCGCCTTCTTCGTTGCACTAATTTCTCCGATGTTTACACGAAAGAAATTCGTGTGGAAGGAACTCGCTCTTGGAACCATGGTTACTGCTGGTGTTGCAGTTATTTTCAATGTTGAAATGGAGTACGCCTGGGGAATAGTTTTCGCGCTGTTAGCCGCTTTGTTCGCGGCTATTTTTTCTTCGTTCAACGGTAGGTTTATTCGCACCATACACGCGAGTAATATTGCACTTTACGAAATGCTCGGAGGAAGCGCTGTGCTCGTTGCAGTCATCACAATTCAGGGAGAGTGGAACATCATTGCAGAACTTAGTACTTACGATTGGCTATTGGTTATTCTACTCGGAACGGTTACCACTGCATTCGCGTTCATTGCGAGCGTGAATGTCATGAAGCATCTCTCTCCCTTCTCGTGCGCCATTGCCATTAACCTCGAGCCTGTTTATACAATTGTGCTTGCTTTACTTTTTTACGGACAATCTGAATACATGCGGCCGCTTTTTTATGTCGGTGCAGTGCTTATTCTTTCCAGTGTGTGGTTAGAGAGTTTGTTGCGGAAAAAGCCCTCTACTTGAAAACATAAGCTCTAACATAATCTACCGCAAAGGAGTTCTTTTCCAGAGGCAGCCTATTCTCCGACTGTTGCATAGCCATGTCCACTATGATTTTCATTGGTGATCGCGGAAAAACATTTTCTTCCCTTCCCGCTACAATCTTACCGTCTTTGCGATCACTGGCTTTTTTGTATCGATACAACGTGCGCATTTCTTTTCCATCTGTATACCACACAATTGCATTCTCTGTCCACAACACGCCATAGGTGTGCATCCCTTCTGATCCATCGAAAGGGAGCTTCGTACCTGCACCTGACATTTTTTTATTATAATGCGTGGTCATGTGCTGAATACGTGCTTGCTTCTTCTGACTAAAACCACCAAAAACATTCTCTTCATTCCAAAACTCAAACACGTCAATCTCGTTGTTCGTTCCATCGGATTCTCCATACAACCAAAACGCTGGCCAAGCATTTCTTCCCTTCGGTAATTTGCAACGGATCTCATAATACCCCCAAAGAAACATTTCCTTCGATTCAAACTCGCCGGTGTCGTAATTGAAATTACCCTTGCGCTCTTTCATTCCGTCGGTAATCCAAACGTAAAAGGTCTGATCCCTTCTTTCTTTGGGCACAGTCGTAATAACAGCCAAACCCTCTTTCACTTTAACACTCTCCTTGGTAAGCCATTGCTGCGTAATCTTCTGGTCTGCATCACGAGTTACGCCCTCGCGTAAATCCCATTTTTGCTCGTTAAGTCGAGTCCCATCAAACTCATCGCTGAACGCAAGTTTCATGGGGATGTTCATTCCACGGAAATTAATTAGGGTGTCCTTCGACTGTGCGAAACCAAATACAGGCGCAATTGCGCAAACAACGACAAGCAACTTTTTCCACATAAAATATTATTTTTTAGGTTGAAACCACGATGAATATAGGACATAGTTATTCGCTATGCGCTGCACTTCACCTTGAAACAATTCCGGAGAAAGGTCTTTGATTTTTTTTGCTGGAATACCGGCGTAAACACTTCCACTTTTCACATGCGTTCCCTCGGTAAGAATGGCGCCCGCTGCAATAATGCAGTTCTCTTCAATCACACAATTGTCCATGACTATTGCACCCATTCCTATGAGCACATTGTCGTGAATGGTGCATCCATGCACCATAGCCCTGTGACCAATGCTAACATTGTTGCCAATTTTAGTTCCAGCCTTCTGATAGGTGCCGTGAATAATAGCACCGTCTTGAATGTTTACTTTGTTACCCATTTCAATGGTGTTCACATCGCCGCGAACAACAGCGGTGAACCACACACTGCATTGATTTCCCATGGTTACCTGCCCGACAATCGTTGCGTTTTCAGCAATGAAACAATCGTTTCCCCAAACAGGGGAAACGCCGTTAACAGGGAGGATTAAAGGCATATTTTCGAATTACAATGGAATGTTTCCGTGCTTCTTGCGAGGCATTTTCTCTACTTTGTTTTCGAGCATTTCAAATGCACGAATCAACTTCTCGCGCGTCACTGCTGGCTCTATTACTTCATCTACATATCCGCGTTCAGCCGCGCTGTAAGGGTTTGCGAATAGCGTCGCATACTCGGCTTCCTTCTCTTTCAACTTCGCGTCTTTATCGACAGCTTCTGCAATTTCTTTTTTGAAGATAATTTCGGCAGCGCCTTTCGCACCCATTACAGCAATCTCTGCCGAAGGCCAAGCGAAGTTCATGTCTGCACCTATGTGCTTGCTATTCATTACGTCATACGCTCCGCCGTAGGCTTTGCGGGTAATGACAGTTACACGCGGAACCGTTGCTTCGCTAAACGCGTAAAGCAATTTCGCTCCGTTCGAAATAATTCCGTTCCACTCTTGATCGGTTCCAGGCAAGAATCCAGGAACGTCTTCCAACACCAATAATGGAATGTTAAACGCGTCGCAGAATCTTACAAAACGTGCAGCCTTGTTGCTGCTTTTAATATCTAATACACCGGCCAAAAACGCTGGCTGATTCGCTACAATACCAATGCTTCTTCCAGCAAGGCGAGCGAATCCGACAACTATATTCTCAGCATAATCTTTATGTACTTCCAACCAAGACTCTTCGTCTACAACTGCTGCAATAACTTCTTTAATGTCGTAGGGTTGATTCGGGTTTGCAGGAATAATTCCATTTAACCCTTCTCTTCTTTCGTTGCCAGGTTCGTAAGGCAAGCGTGCTGGAGTTTCCTCACAGTTTTGCGGCATGTAAGAAAGCATTTGACGAATCACCTTCAACGCAGCCACATCGTTCTCTGCCGTCAAATGCGTAACACCACTTTTCGTGCTGTGTGCACTTGCACCGCCCAAATCTTCACTGCTTACTTCTTCGTGTGTTACGGTCTTCACTACGTTCGGACCAGTCACAAACATGTAGCTCGTGTTTTCCACCATAACAATGAAATCTGTTAAGGCCGGAGAATACACAGCGCCTCCAGCGCATGGACCCATGATCGCACTCAACTGTGGCACTACTCCGCTGGCTTGAACATTCTTGTAGAAGATGTCGGCATAGCCGCCAAGACTCACCACGCCTTCCTGAATACGCGCACCACCACTGTCGTTTAGACCAATCAACGGCGCGCCGTTTTTCATGGACAAGTCCATGATTTTGCAAATCTTCTGCGCGTGCGCTTCAGCAAGCGATCCGCCCATTACGGTAAAATCTTGAGAGAAAACATACACCAAGCGACCGTTGATTTTACCGTATCCGGTAACCACACCGTCGCCCAAATATTTTTCATTTTCTAATCCGAAATTGGTGCTGCGGTGTGTTACCAGCATTCCGATTTCTTCGAAAGAGTTTGAATCTAACAATACTTCTAAACGCTCACGAGCTGTGAGTTTACCTTTTTTGTGTTGCGACTCTATACGCTTCGCACCACCACCCAATAAAGCTTCTTGCTTCTTCTGTTCGAGATTGGCTAATTTTTCTTGCATGCGGCAAATTTAAGATTATTCCGCTGTGCCTGCTACATCGAATTCCACAACTACCTCCGTTCCGCCGTTGTTAAACATGCATCTATCGGCTAAGCGCTGCATCAAAAAGACACCTCTTCCATGAGGCAATTCAATGTTTTCAGGAGCGGTGGGGTCTGGTAAATTTTCATAATCGAAACCCGGACCCTCGTCAGAAATAATAAATCGCAAAGTCTTTTCATTCTCCAACTCGAAGGTCAATGACACTTGAAGCTCACTGCTCATGCGGTTTCCGTGAACAACTGCGTTGTTCACTGCTTCCGTAAGACATATCAAGACTTCCCCGTAATAATCTTCCTTTACATTGTACTCACTGCAAACATCGTCTACTAGCTTTTCAGCTAAATGTATGCTTTCAAGCACGGATGGAAAACGAAGTTGTCTGCGACCTTGGATCATGAATTAATTTTTGCGTATCAAAAATGAGAAAAAAAACGCGATGTTCAATTTATTTCTTTCAGGAATTTCTGAAATAACGAATCGCCTTCTCTTTATAATAGGGTTTTAAGTTCGGAGAAACGGAACGCAGGGTCTCAACTCCCTTTTGTTTGTTTTTCAAAAATTCCTCGTATTTCTTAGGGTTTCCAATGGGAGCATTCAAAGCTTCATTGCTCTTCCGCTCTTCATCCATCTCGCGAACACGTTCGGCTTCTTCAGCTTTCAGTAAGCGAATCATAATATCGTTTTGTCTGCGAATGCTCTCCTCAGTTACTTGATTGTTCACAATGTCCCGTTGCAGCTTTTCCATCTCCTTCGCAATTTGCTTCAATTCATTGCCAGCACCACTTCCGTCTTCGTTCAATTCATTGCCCTTCTCTTCCATCATCTTGCGAATGGCGGCTTGTTTAGCAGCCATCTGCGCCAATTCTTTCGCCATGCCTTCATCGCCGCCGCTCTTCGATCCGCCTGAATTGTTCTTGCCTTGATTCTGTCCTTTTTTCTTCGCCTCTTCCAATTGCTTCTGCAGGCCTTCTTGCATGCGCTTCATCTGCGCTGCCGAGGCTTTGCTCTTGCCCTTTCCTTTGCCCTTTCCGCCGGGTTTGTTGCAACTGCCTTTGCCTTCTTTTTTCGATTTCGATTCAGACTGCATTTGAGCTTGCATCTGTTGAAGGGCATCGTCTAACAACAACGCCAAGTTGTTATAACCCGTCATGGCCGACTGCTGATTTTGCGTAATGCGCGGCATGTTTCCATCTGGAAAATCTTTCATGACGCGATCGAGGTTCGCGTTGATCTCGTTGATCTCGTGATTCACCGTTGAGCTAATCTCAGGAACACGTTTGCTTAACGCGAAGAGACTGTCTTCAATCATGCGCGAATCGTCTTTCAACTTACGCTGACGTTGCGCCAAGGTCTTCATGCGCGGATCATTGGCTTGTGTCTTCTTCGTTTCTTCCATGAGCGCCTCTTGATCGAAACTCACAGATAAAATGTTCTCTAACAAGGCGCGCATGGCAGCCATGTCTTCTTCGTGTTGCTCTTGCTCTGCGGCTTCCATGCCGTCTTGCATTTCGCTCGCCATTTGCTTCATCTTCTCTGCAGCTTTCTTCTGCGACTTCGAAGCGTTGGCTTTTTTATTTTGTTTCAATTCGGAAGAAGACTTTTCTTGCTCGTCGTCGATCTCTTTTTTCAATCCGTCTGTATCCGGAATCTCTTGCGGAGTCTCCAATTCTTTGTTCAACTCCTCCGCCTCTTTTAACTCTTTCTTTACGTCTTCGAACTCTTTGTTCAACTGCTCTTGCTCTTTTAGTTTTTCTTCGGCACTCTTCGACTCGTCGTTGGCTAACTTCTCTTGCTTATCGGCTAATTCATTGAGTTTCTCTGCGGCTTCCTTCAACTTTTCTTCGACCTCTAATTCTTTGAATTGCTCCAACGCGCGATCCAATTCTTTCTCTAAATCTTCGGTTGAAAGATTCATCTTTTCTATCTCTTTTCTAAGCTCGTCTTTGTTCAATTCGTTCATGAGTTTTTGCAACTCTTCCATCATCTCGCGCATTTCAGGACTGAGCATTTCGTTCATCAGACGCTCCAACTCTTTTTGCTTTTCAGCTAGCTGTTCGTCTTTCTGTTCTTGGTTGCGCTGCTGGTTCTGCTTTTGAATTTCTTTGACTTGCTCTTCTAATTTCTTCTGACGCTCAATAAGGTCCTCCAACTTTTTCTTATCCTGCCAATTCAGATTTTGTTTCTCGAGCATTTCGCGTTCGAGTTGCTTCATTTCTTTTTGAAGTTTTTCTGCTTCGCGCAAGCTCGATTCCAATTGGTCTTTGATGCTTTCGCTTTGCTCGTTGCGCATTTCCTTCAGTTCTTCTTCCGTCGGATTCGTGAATTGTCTTACTTGGGAGCGGCTGCTCTTCGCGCCGTGCACGCCATCATTGTCCCACACTTCGAAGAAGTAATTCACTTCGTCTCCGGGTTCTAAATTGAAAATTGAAAAGTCTACCGAGTGGAAAAACTGATCTCCGGTTGTCCCTACTTCAAACTGAATGGGCAACACGGTTGCGCTTTCTACGGCCTTACCGTCGCGCATGTGAACGGCGGTGAAGGTGAGTTTCGTAAGGCCGTAATCGTCTTGAATTCCTCCGGTGAAGTAATGGATGTAGCGTGAGGTGGAATCGGTTTCATCTTGAATACTAATGCTTGGGTAGCCGTCGGCAACTACGTTCACTTGATACGACAGGGCGTTTCCATTTTGCACTTGTTCGTTTTGTGGAATGACGCTGTAAGCAAAATTCTGCGAAGCATTTTCGCTGTGCTCGAATCCGTTTGAAGTTTCTTCGAACGGCAATTTACCTGCGGCTGTTTCGAAGAGAACAGCGGAGGTATTTTCACCGGCGATTTTCCAGATGAGTTGTGTGCCTTCGGGAACCAACAAATCGCCGGTGTTATTCACTACAGTATTTTCTTTTTTCAGGTAGGAAGGGTAATTCACTTCAATCTGAAACATAGTCAGCTTAGGCATTTGAAGCACGTCGAGGTTATATCCTTTGCTGTGAAATTTTCCACCATAAAATACAATCACCGCGTCTTCCTTCACATTCGAAAGGGTGTAGGAAAAGTCAATGTTACTCTTCTTCACCATCTGAAATTTCTGTCCGTTTACTTCAATGAATACCTGCGCTGGAATTTCTTTTCCTGTCACTTGCATGCGCACTTCATAGTCGGTGTTTTCGATGGCTGTGAGCGTATCGTTCAGCATGTCCATAGAGAAAGGCGCTTCCTCTTCAATGATCTCGTTGTAGCGCAACAAGCGGTCAGTAGGTTTTAGAATGAAGGAAGGCGTGATTAAAAACAGCACTCCGAAAACAGCAACCAACGGAAGCAAGTAGCGCAAATATTTTTTGTTCTTCTTCACATCAATGGCCGCTGTGAAAGGCACCGGGCGCAGCGATTGCATACGTTGTGCTATGCTCGCTTGAAGCAAACTGCTTTCCGCATGTTCGTTGAGTTGTGATTGAAGTTGAAGGGTATTCAGAAGACGATCATCAACATCAGGAAAGTGCTTTCCGATAATGGAAGCCGCTTGTTCGTAGCTTATGTGCTTTCCCAACTTCAACATAGAAAAAAACGGCAATGCAATTCTTGAAACGAAGAAATAAGCAGCAGACGCCAAGAATCCGAAGAAGAAAATGGTTCTAACCGTTGGACCGAAGTGACCGAAAAATTCAAGAGTAACGAGAATCAAATACAACCCCAAGAAAAGCGCGGCTACATACAGAAGCCCTTGAACCATGCGGTTCTTGTAGTACTTCCGAATGAAGTCGTCTAAGCGTTGTATGAGTTGTTCGTATGCGTTCATGCTACTTTCTTCAGCATTGAAAGATACAAACGAATTTGTTTGACACTTATTTTTTCGGAATGGAAATACATACGTTTTG
>JBEIFO010000054.1:0-9605 GCA_040382375.1 Crocinitomicaceae bacterium | reverse complement strand
GCGCTGAACGCGTTTGTCAGGGGCTTTTACATCAACCAATAAAGAGCTTCGTTTTTGTTTTAATTGAAACAAGTCTTTCACCAACTCGGTTAAGGTAACATCCTCTTCGCGCAGATAATTCATTGGTGGAATAACCGCTCTATCCGGCTCCTTCAAAAGAAAATTCTCCAAGCCCTGTATAGATTCTCGTCTGAGTTCCAAATCACGGAGAGTCACATCCGAGCTGGTTAAAGCCGCAAATGCCGCGTCTTGCTCTTTACTCAAATCAAGAATATCTCTAGCGTCTTTGAATGTCTCCATTGCCAATTCCAATGAATCGATAATTTTAACAATCTTATCAATTTGAATGTCTATGTAGGCCTGCGTGTTTTCATTGATAGCAATCTCGTTGTAGAGTGTATAATCAATGTAGACCTTTGCCAATGTATCAAGGAAGGTTTTAGCTCTGGTGGGCAGCTCATCCTTACATGTTAGCGTTAAAATACTTGTGAATTCGACATTTTCAATGGTTAGCGCTCCCATGTATTTATCAACCAAATGTTTCATTGGTCTCACTCGTATTTGGAAGCTTTGATCTGTAACTGTGGAGAGCCTCGATTCATCTATATGGGAAGCCAAATCCAATTGAATTGTAAAAAGCTCTTCAATGTATTCCTTTCCGAATTCATAAGCAGCCGAAGTAAGTTTTCCTCCGTATTCGTAGCTCAGCTCATAATGACCAATATCTAGAACTTTAATATTCATTGGAACATTATGCATGCCGGCTGCCATTTTTTTCCAATCACATATGACCTTCATGGCATCGAATTCATCTACTTGTAAGGTCTTCACCCTTCCAACCAAGAAATAAGAAATTGTATAATCAAGCTTTTCCAAGCTCTTTTCTACGATGTCATAAGAAGCGATTATACGTTTTTGATTGGTAACATCCTGCATTAAAGAAATGTAGCCCAATTCACTGTACATACTTTTTTGATAATCGTATGTCTCCGATGAGCGGAGTAAAATCTCTGTTTTCGCAGCGTAAATACTCGGCAATCTATGGGTGTAGAAATAGGCGGCAACGAATGCTATGAGCGCGCATGCTACAATCCAGAACCAACTTTTGTTCAGGAACCTTAATATGGGCCTGAGGTCGTCTGCATCTAGAAAATTCGATTTAGTTTCTGCCATGGGTTCACTCGATAGGGGCAAATATAAAGGAAGAGTGCCAATATTGAAGATTTTCACTTGAATGAGGTCGGAAATAATTAAAGTCTATTATCTTTGTAACATGAACCGCCTGAGAAAACTAATCGCTTTATCAATTTTTCTTTTCTGCGTATCAGCAATTGGAATTTGTCAAGCCCCACCAACTCCGCCAAGTGGTGGAGCCGCGCCGTGTGGTGGTCCATTCGGAACAGTTTGTCCTATCGACGGCGGCGTAAGCTTACTCATTGCAGCAGGAGCAGCCCTAGGAGGAAAAAAAGCATTCGATCTTAAAAAGAAAAAAGCTTCTTAAATACTCAGTGAAAAATCCACTTATCCGATTTTTTGTCATTGGTACCATCCTTTATTTCGGATGGTATTTTTTTTATGAGTTGTATTTACTGCCTTCCACCCCGATAGACGAAATTTTAGTTGATTTCCTCGTTAAAGGAGCTGAATCGTTCCTTCAATTACTCAATTTCACGGTTCGGATTTTCGACGATGGGCTTTACCGCAATCACATTGCCATTGAAGGAACTGCTGGTGTTACAGTGGGCGCTCCGTGCGATGGAATGATACTTATGGCGCTATTCATCATTTTCGTGGTGGCCTATCCAGGAACAAATAAAAACAGACTTTGGTTTATTCCACTTGGACTGTTCGTGATTCAGTTCATGAATATCCTGCGCATTATGGCCCTGGCCTTCATTGTTTATTGGAACGAAGACTATTTAGCTTTTAATCACGATTATACATTCACCGCCTTAGTTTACGCCGTTGTCTTTGCATTTTGGTGGTGGTGGTCGAAGTTGTACGTCCCTGCAAATGGCCCTACCGAAGAAAAATAAGTTCATTCTTGTTGCGATAGCCATCGCAATGATTGCCTTGGGCTTTTACCAGGAGCAGGCCAAGGTGAATGTGAATTTCATTCTTGAAAAAGGCGCACAAATTCCTGGGTTCTTCAACCAGAATACGGAAACAAAAATTGCTTTGCTCACTGCGGAAAAAAGCAAATCGAACTTCGATTATTACTACAGTCACGAAACCATTGGGGTGCTCTATTCCTTCAATCAAGGGGAACTTTCTAAATTGAAGTGGGTCATTACTTTCGGTTCAATCGCTTCATTCACCTTGCTCAATATTCTCGCGCTGTACTTTCTTCAATTCAATAAAAAAGAAATGCAATTGTTTTTATTGGTGGAAGGGGTCTGTTTGATTCTCGCTGTATTGGCGTTCATTCTCGGGAAGATTACCCATCAGAACGGAGCTATATATCCAGCAGTTCGCGGTATCATGGGTATTCTGCAATCTCCCGTGCTCGTGCTCATTTTCATTCCCGCAAAAAAATTATTCAATCGCTCTTTCTAACTATGGAAAATCAACTTGCTCCTCATGCTAGACTTTGGGTCTTCACTTCAAACAAATTACTTTCTTCAGAACAATGTTCGTTCATTGAATCTGAATTGAAACAATTTCTTGAGGGTTGGAATAACCATGGAAAGGCAATGGCCGGACAAGCTTGGATTGAAATGAACCGCATTCTAGTTGTTGCGGCCGATGAAAATATTATGCTCGCTTCCGGATGCAGCATAGATAAATTGAACAGGGAAGTGCTTCGCATTGGCGATGCACTTGGCGTGAATTTGTTTGATCGATTGACTGTAATGTTCCAAGAAAATGAAGAAATTCAAACGGAAGGAATTGCACAGTTCTGGGCGCTTCGCAAAGCGAATAGACTTACCGATGAGACGCTCGTTCTTGATACTACTGTTGGCACGTTGGGCGATTGGACCACTTCTAAATGGAAGCCGTTCGCGAATACGTGGCACAAAGACATGTACGGCAGATAATTATTTCTGCGGAGTTTCTTTCTGAACTTTCTGATCAATAAAGTACACCAGCGAAGCCATAGACGCTGCGCCCAATTCCAATTCGCGTTTGTTTACGTTTTCGAAACGGTCGTTGTCTGTGTGATGAAAATCGAAGTAACGTTGTCCGTCTACCATTAACGCGAAGAGCATAGTGCTTCCGTTTTTCAACGGACCAATGTCTACGCCGCTCCATCCTCTTTTGAAGGAATACAAGTTGTACGGCTCGAAAAACGGCATGAGCGATTTCGCCCATTCCACTTGACCATCTTGCGCATCGCAACTAAAGCCTTTCGGGGTGAACCCACCTCCATCACTTTCAATGGCAGCCACGTGTTCCCATCCTTTTTCTTTCGCAACTTTTGCATAAGTCTCTCCACCGTCGTTACCGAACTCTTCGTTAATGTATAGCACCGCGCGAATGGTGCAGGCCGGCTTGTATCCGGTTGCCTTCATAATACGCAACACTTCCATGCTCTGCACAATACCGGTTCCATCGTCGTGTGCGCCTTCACCCACATCCCATGAATCGAGGTGTCCGCCAACGACAATAATTTTTTCAGGATACACACTTCCCTTGATTTCTCCGATTACGTTGGATTGCATCACACTATCGAAACGCTCACATTCCATGCGCATTTCAAAGAGGACTTTTTTGTTGGATTGAAGGGCCTCGTGCAGAAAATGTGCATCGAGACTGCTCAATGCAGCCGCTGGAATCTTTGTTACATCGTCTTTGTAGCGCATTGCGCCAGTGTGTGGAAACTTATCATCGGCAGAAGTGAGCGAACGAATAATACACCCCACCGCGCCGTATTTCGCAGCTTCAGAAGCGCCGTTCGTTCGAATGGGAGAAGTGTTTCCGTAGGCCGAACCGGTGTTTATGATTGCAGGATCGAAGGCCTTATTGATGAACACTATTTTTCCTTTTACTTGATCTGCCTTTGCTTTCAAGTCTTCGAAGTCCTTCACTTCAACCACCTCTGCTTTTAGGGTGCCGTTCGTTCCAACAGAACCACCCAAAGCACGCAATGGGATTTCGGTTTTCTTTTTACCCACGTAAATCGCAGCGTATTCTTTCTTCCCGCGCTTCCATTTCGGAACCTTCACGGGCATTAGGAAAACGTTGTCTGCAGGAATTGATTTCAAAACAGAATCACCCCATACAATGGCCTTGTCTGCAGCCTCTGAACCCGCAATGCGGTGTCCGATTTTCTTGCACAAGTAATACAAATCGTTGTAGGCTTGCGCTGTTGAAAGTGCTTCTGAATAAAAGCCTTTCACCACAGAAGAATCTTGTTTGGTGAATTGGGCTTTAACCTGACTCGCTAAAATCAAGGTAACGAAAAGGAGAAGAATATTTTTCATCATTGCATGTATGCTCCGTTGTTAATGTCGAGTGCTTGTCCGGTTATAGAATTTTGTTTTCCTGAAAAAAGGAAAGTTACAAAATTTCCTACCTCTTCGGGTTGAGCCATTCTTCCCGTGGGAACGTAGTTCATTTGTTCTTGATAGGCAGATTCATAGGTCGATTGATTTCGATCTGCATGGCGCTGAATGCTGTCTTTCGACATTTGCGTTTCTACCCACCCGGGTGTGATGGCGTTGACTAATATTTGTTCACGTGCCCATTCAACGGCCCATGCGCGAGTAAGACCGAGTACTGCTGTTTTCGAAGCAATGTAGGCGCTGTGATTCGGCACACCGAAACGCGCCAGAATTGAGCTGGTGAGTAGAACGTGTTTGTAGGTGGCCGTTGATTTTCTGAGGTATGGTAAGCATTCCATAATGGTGACGTATGTTCCTTTAAGATTGATTGAAACAATTTCGTCCCAACGATCACCTACGCCGTAGGCGTTTTCTCCGCCGACCCCAGCGTTAGCGAAAACGCATTCTAAACTGCCGTCTCCTAAAATATTTTTGAGTCCTTCGCGAAATGCGGAAGCATTTCGGACGTCGGCGGCAAGCACGGAGTGATTCTCTGAATGCGGCAATTTTAGTAATACTTCATTCAGTTTTTCTTCGTTCCTTCCCAATAAAATTAGGCGATTGTTTCCTTCTTCTGCAAGAGAATGTGCCGCTGCGGCACCAATTCCGCTGCCTGCTCCTGTTATGAGTATTGTTTTCATGATTAAGTTTGAACAAAAATAGCGGAACACGATTCATAACAAGACATGAAATTCAATCTAAGCGAAATAAGCGGACTCATTCAGAGTCGAAGAACTGTAACTCCTGAGCATTACACTGCACGAAAAGTGCATAAAGAGCAGATTGAAAAGATGCTTCAAAACGCCGTGTGGGCGCCCAATCATAAGCTAACTCAACCTTGGCGTTTTCATGTTTATTTGGAAGAAGGAATGGATATTCTTCGAGAACATCTTCCCCTACTCATGCCCGAAGATCAGCCTGTAAAAAGAGAACGAATCGCATCTCGATTGAACAATACCACCGCAGTTGTTGTGGTTTGCATGGACGCCTCTGAAAAAGCCGCCGTGCATGAAGAAGAATACGCAGTGGCTTGTGCTATACAGAACATCATGCTCACAGCTACGGCCTATGGCATTGGAAGTTTTTGGGCAACCCCTGGATTTATTCGAACGGAAAAATTCAATCAAACATTAAATCTGCCAGCACAACAACGTTGCCTAGGCATCGTTTATTTAGGTTATGTCGAAGGTGAATGGCCAACGAATCACCGCAAACCACTTGAATACGTTACCGAATGGAATTCTGTAAAAAAATAATTTTCATTTCATTGTTGTTTATTCTATCTGGAAAAGCTTTCGGGCAGAAGACGAATGCGAATGAATTCTTATTCGGTTTTCAATTAAGACCAATTATTCCGAATGCCTATTTGAATACAGATATTGAAACTTCTTCTTCGCCGAATTTTTCTTACACTGCAAAATCTAATGTTGGAATAAGCTTTGGATCTATCATTCGGAAGCCGTTAGGGAAATTTTGGAATATAGAAACCGGATTGAACTTCGTGAAGCGAAGCTATTCTTTGGGATTCAATTTGAACGATAGTGTTCAAGTTAATTCAAAACAGAACATGACATTCATTGCCTATGAAATTCCCATTCAAGCATTGATTTATGTTCGATTAGGAAAAGCTTGGTATATGAATGCCAGCGCAGGAATTTCTCTTGATTTTTTTCCCAGTGAAACGGAAACATTCAGTTCTGAAAAAGTGGATTCAACATATTTCGATTTCAGTCAGAAAACCTATCGCATTAAGTGGAGCGCTTTGGCGGCGCAATCTAATTTGGGTTTTGAATATCGAACGGAAAAACAAGGATATTACTACCTAGGCGCTTCATTCCACAGACCGTTCGGAAGAATTGCAGGATCACAAGCAACGGTAGAAACCACAGCTGGATCAGAACGTTTGTGGTTAAGTCTTTCTGGAAGTTATTTTTCCGTTGACTTGAAGTATATATTGTACGACAAATACAAAACAAAAAACGCCGCCATTGAATGACGACCTTTTCCTACCTTAACTAATCTAAACTTACTTCTTTAAATCACCCACCAACTTCACGTTTAAAGTGAAGATGTTGTCAATTGCCTTATCTCCTAGGTTATCGAAAAATGCCGTAGAACCGTATTTCACATCGAACTGTGAACGATCAACAGCCACGCTACCTTCAACAAAAACTTGATTTCCACCACCGGTGATTTTCGCAGGGAACGATAATGCTTTAGTAATTCCTTTAATGGTCATGTTACCAGTCACGTTGTGTGTAGCTCCGTTTTTTCCTTTCGCTACTTGAACACTTGTCACTTCAAACATAGCATCTGGAAATGCAACTGTGTTAAAGAAATCATCATTTTTCAAGTGATTCAAAAAGTTCGCGTTTGTGCCTGGGTCAGAAATGTCCGTAATAGCCATGGCGTTCATATCAATTTTCACTTTTCCTGTTATACCTGCGTTTCCTTTTACATATATCACCCCGCTTGAAACACGCACCGTTCCGGTGTGTCCGCTACCCGTTACTTTCTTTGCGCTCCAAACAATTGAACTCTTGTTGAAGTCTAAAATGTACTTTCCATCCGCTAATTGCGCTTGAACTCCCGCGGCTGAAGCGATTGCTACGACTAATGCTAAAATTGCCTTTTTCATTTGATTGATTTTTATTTTTTGTTTATTTCTGATTTCTAATTTGATCGAGAGCGAAATTTAACGCCTCGGCATCTTTGGAAGACAATTGTTTTGCCATAATTGTTTTAAAGGAGGGCATCTTTTCATTTAATTCTTCCAAAAGAGAGATTCCCTTATCCGTAATTACAACATCCACTTGCCTTCTGTCCTTGTCACAAACTCTCCTTGAAACAAGCTTTCTTGCTTCTAGTTTATCTACTATGCGTGAAGCATTGCTGCTTTTGTCAATCATACGCTCACACAAACCTGCTACAGACAAGGGCTGACCTTTTTGTCCACGCAAAATTCGAAGCACGTTGAATTGCGGCAAGGAAATGTCGTAATCTTTTAAAGCCAACCTATTCCTCTCTCCGAACCATGCAGCTGTAAAGAGAATATTAATGCCCAACTTTTGGTAAGCATCGCTGAATTCTGATTGTTGTATCTCTTCCCCGATTGATTTCACGCTGCAAATGTATGTACATACATTTAATGTACCTACATCTTTCTTTGTGTTTTTTCTTTCCTTCGTGAAAATTGAATAAAACAATGATGGTCGTATAGGCCCAAAGGGCACTAAATTCGCCAAAATATTTCAAGGTGAAAGAAAGCGCTACTGCCCCAAAAAAGAAAATTTCAAAAGCTACAATCTCAAGTGCTATGGGGTTGTTTCGTTATTTACGTCCTTACGCATTTTCCTTTTTTATTGGAATGCTCTTGCTTGTGGTTTCTGGATTACTCGTTATTGTCATTACTGCACTACTCGGATTCCTTTTGACTCCGAATGCCCAGGCTGCTTTGCCTGGCGGCGCATTAACTCAATCACTCCTGTCGGCTATTCATTGGGAAGGTGAGGGAATGACATCGAAAACACTCGTTGCATTGGTTGGCTTGCTAATCATACAAGGTGTATTCTCGTTCTTTCGTGTTTATCTGTTTTCTTATGTTTCTGAAAACGCAATGCTTGCTTTACGCAAGGATACTTATTCACGGATCATACGTATGCCTATTCAGTTCTACAACGAAAGAAGAGTGGGAGATTTAAGCAGTCGAATCACTTCCGATATTACTGCTATTCAAGAAACGCTTACCACGACACTTGCAGAATTTCTGCGTCAGTCAGTTATCATTTTTGTTGGCGTGGGTTGGTTGGTTTCATACTCACCATATCTCACACTTGTTATGTTGGGAACACTACCGGTCATCATTGTTGTCATGGTATTCTTCGGGCGTTACATTAAAAAATTAAGTAAAGAAACACAAGATAAAGTAGCAGAATCTGGCGTGGTGTTGAATGAAACATTTACCGGTGTGGTTAGTGTGAAAAGCTACAGCAATGAGCCGTTTGAAATATCTCGTTACTACAAACGCATTTTAGATGTTCGCGCAAACGCCATGAAGAGTGCCATCTGGCGCGGCATGTTTGGTACGTTCATTATTATTTTCTTATTCGGAACATTGGGACTTGTTATTGGTGTGGGTGCGCACTTGCAGCAAACCGGACAATTGCCTGTTGAAGTGCTTCCGCAATTCATTATGCTAACTGGATTAATTGCAGGATCGATAGGCGGTTTGGCATCACAAATGGGTTCGTTGCAACGCAGCCTAGGAATTATAGACTCTGTCATGGAAATCCTTGCCATGGAACCAGAGAATATTCCTGAAGAAGAAACAGCCGTAGAAAAACAATTCAAAGGAACGTTCGAGTTTAAAAACGTTTCGTTCAACTACGCCAGCAGAGCTGAAATGGCCGTGCTCAAAGATGTTTCTTTCGAAGTGAAAGAAGGAGAACAAATTGCACTTGTGGGCTCTTCGGGTTCAGGAAAATCAACCATCGCCAATCTATTGCTTCGTTTTTACGATGCCTCTGAAGGCGATTTACTTTACGATGGGGTGTCTTTCTCACAATGGAAATTACATGACTTGCGAAAGAGCATGGCCTATGTTCCTCAAGAGGTTTTGTTGTTTGGTGGAAGTATACGTGAGAATATTGCCTATGGAAAACCATCGGCAAGCGATGAAGAAATTAAATCAGCCGCTATTCGCGCCAATGCATGGGAATTCATTGAGCATTTCACTGATGGCTGGGACACCATTGTGGGAGACCGTGGAATTCAACTTTCTGGCGGGCAACGTCAGCGTATTGCCATTGCACGAGCCATTCTGAAAGACCCGAAACTTCTAATTCTAGATGAAGCCACCTCTGCTCTGGACACAGAGAATGAGAGAGCTGTTCAACTCGCACTTGACGAACTCATGAAAAACAGAACGTCTTTGGTTATTGCCCACCGCCTATCTACCATTCGCAATGCAACAAAAATTATTGTTTTAGATGGAGGAAGTATTGTTGAAACGGGAACGCACGAAGAACTTATGAAAAAAGACAGTGCATACCTGAAGATGGT
>JBEIFO010000053.1:0-9685 GCA_040382375.1 Crocinitomicaceae bacterium | reverse complement strand
ACGCGAATGCTAATGCGAACATCATTCGGAATTAATCCTTCTTCAACAGAAAGCAACGGATGATCAGGATTAACCATTCCACTACCAACCCATGTGCAACCACGGAATACTTTCTTCCAGTTTGAAGAGCTGATTGATGGATCAGATAATTTACTGTAGAGGAATTCACCGTTGTCATAGTGAGGAGAAAGAGCTAAACTAGAGGATGGACTTGTAGCTGAGTAATCTTCGAAACGAAGATTTTTAAATACATAAATCCAGTGCTGTCCTGCGAATAGTGGTTGACCGTTGTTGTTGTACAAACGTGAAGATGGATTCCAGATCATATCACGACCATTTTCACCCACTAACCAGCTGTCTTCACCAAAGGCCATGTTTAATCTTTCACCCGTGCTAAGATCAATAGCGTATCCTGGGAACCAACCCATACCAATAGGAGCTATTAAATCTCCTTCAGCAGAATTGTATCCTGCTTGTCCTGCTTTTCTTCCGTTTTTGTCAACGGATGGGGCGCGACGAACTTTCATTTTTTCAGGATCAACCGTATTGTCGCCGTCATTGTCTTCAGCTAATGCTGGAGTGAACTGCATTTCCAATACAGGACAACGTGTCCATTTAGACTTGTCTTTTGTGAATACAACATCGATGTTGTTCAATCCTTTGATGTTTGACTTACGTTGTTGATCCAATTGATCCAGGTCACCCTTCAACGCATCAGAAGTTGGAGCAACGTTGTTTACGATAATCGTTGCATCGTTTGGATCAAGAACAGTTCCTGACACGAGACAGTATGGAGACCAAGTACCACCGGCAACAGCTTCGTATTTCTCTTGCTCATCAGTGAAAGGGAACCCAGAACTTCCCTGTTCGTAGTCATCATAAAGAGCTTCCGAAAGAGCTTGAGGATCTGTGCCTTCTGTTTTTACACTACCTGCGCGAATCCAGTTTTGTTCAGAGAAACCTTCAGCGTCTTGAATACCCATTAACCATGGTTTAGACGGGTCGTCGTAAGAAACAGAAGAAGAAAGTAGTTCAGTATAGTGTTTCACTTCCGCTCCATCAACTTGAAAGTCGTATTGTCCCCAAGTAACAGAAAGACCCCAATCTAAAATTACATCTTCACTGGAAGTATTGAATTTCTTGTAGGTTCCGTAAATGGTTCCGTTGTCTAGGTTTTCCAATTCCCAGTACATGCTGTCAGGGGTGTCTTCCCCAAATTCAGTTGTTTTAAGTCTTAATTCAAAATCAGCAGAAGGAACACGAAGTGGATCTACAACCTTCACTTGAACAGGACCCTTGCCAGGAGCGTAGGTTAATTCACTGATGTTGTTGTTAGCAAGAATGATAGCTTCAGTTTCCGAACCGAGTATTAAGTCATTCGTGCCATTTCCTTTTCCTTCAATACGAGTCAATGGAACACCATCTCCGTAGTTTGAATTTTGAATGGTTCCGCCTAATTCCGGAGAAGGAATGTGTGGGATAGCAGATATTTTTTGGATTTCTCCGATAGCGCTCTTTCTGGAAGAAAGGAAAGCTTCATCTTGACCTTTTTCTAAAGAAATATCGTATTGAGAGTAGTTATTGTAACCATACGCAATTACCATGAAGTAATAAGTCTTGTGGTTCACAAGTGCATTGTTACCTGTAGCGAAGGCGTCTGTAGTTACTCTGAATGATCGTTGAATCCCTGCATCTGCACCATCAACTTTTAATTCAGGTAAAATGTACCCAGTGATAGGGTCACGAGAGAAGTTGATAATTCGACCAATACCATTTTCAACGTCGCACTGAGCAATTAAACGAGCCTTTTCAATGTCTCCTAGATCGTTCGCGCTAACATCGTCGTTCACACGCTGGTAAACCATGTATCCTTCAAATTTGTATGAACGGTTTTCAAGCGTGAGTTGAGTTCCGTCAGCTAATTCTTCTGGAATACTTGGGTCAAAACCGCCTTGATCTGGACCGTAGTTTTCTTGGAAGTTCGTTGAGATTGCATTTTCATTCTTCAACATAAGAATGATTTCTTTATCTAATTCTTGCACGGCCACATCAGGAGCATCAGGACCAGATACCAATTCGAAACAGTTGTCGAAAAGTGATTGTGCCTTATCGTCAAACTCGCGAAGTAATCTTACAGATTCAAATGGATCGCCGCTGTTGGATTTCGCCCAAACAACTCCCAATGTAATGTTGTTGTAATCACCAGGCTTCAATGTAAATGGACCAGCAGCTTGAATGAAACGACGGTCATTTGGTGGATTACCTTCAGACTCTTCAGACCAGTCATCAGTAATTACACCGCCCGTTCCCCAATGCAATGGATCGGTATCGTCTGGGAACATATAGTCTGCAGAAATGTCGGTTACGTTTGCTCCAGAAGCTCCGTTACCACCATAGTTCATGCGTTGTCCGTTTTTCCAAAAACCTCTCATGTAATTGTAGAAATGGCTCGGTAATGCAGGTTCACCATTCACAGGATTTTGGCTATTATTATAATAAACGAACTTGCGCATTCCGAAACGCTCGTTGTCAATAACGCCATCTCCATAACCGATACCTAAACCTTTGTAAGGAATACCGTCTTGGTCAATGGCATCAATGATATCAGTAGTAAGTGGGTTATCTTTATTGTCTGTATCTTGATAAGGCCCTTCAAAGAAGTCAACACCTACTGCAGGTGGGTTAGAACCGTAACCTAAAGATGAAGATGTTGGTTCATCGAACGCATCTCCGTTGTAGCAATAACCTAATCCACGTTGAACGTCACATCCCACATAGTCATCTGTAGATGTTCCTAAGTCAGGATCAACCCAAGATCCGAAATAAGTTTCAGTCAAGGTTTGTGAACCTTGGTTAATCAAAACATAGTTGTAAAAAGTCATGTTATTTACTTCGTCATTCGAAGTAAATGCGAATGCTTGTGCACGAATCTCCATACCAATTGGTTGTCCTTGAGATTCAGTGTGGGCATTTCCTTTATCGTTAAAGATCCAGTAATAAGTTTGGTCACCATACAATGGAACAATGTCTTCTCTGCGACGCTCCGCACAATTGATTTCTCTTAAGAAATCGTACCAAGGATAGTCACCGTTTTGTGGATTATAAAATCCATCTTGGTCATAATCGTAGAAAGGAGCAAGGTATAAATCTTGACCAGCTGCAGTGTTTCCAATTGCAGGATATTCATAGAAATACCCAGGAATCGCGTAGTCTGTAGCGCAATCTGATCCTCCAGCGGCGATACAATCGAAGTAAGCGCGGTGTTTTTGAGCGTCTTGACGCAATGAAACAAAGAATCTATCGTATTGCTCACAAGTTGACTCTGTAACAGAGGCAGTTCCATCATTTGTAAGCGGACCTGGCCAGTAGTCGTTACCTTCAGTTCTAAAACGAACAGCAGCAAGCTTCAATTGTTGGTCAGGAGAAATACCACCCATCCACAATGCACCGGCATAAATTGAAGATACTCCACCACCTTTTGGTACTTCATAGGCAGCGCGACTCAACGAGCGGTTCTGCCACATTGATCCTCCAGTTTCGATTAACGCTTTAACGTTATTCCATGCTAAGTCTCTTAATCCTGTTGCAGGCGCGCACAAAGCTGCGCGAGAATCAGTAACGATTTCGTTGTTCTGAACCATTCCAGAATTTTCTAGAATAGACTTGTAGGCGAAAGTGTGGTTCGCAAATCCAAGTGTCAAAGCAACTAGACTTATGTATATTTTCTTTCTCATGCTTTTTGAATAATTCATTTTCTCAAAAAATTAAAAATCAAATCTTACCCCTAAACGAAGCTGACGTGGTGATCCTAAGTTGTAAGGATTGTTCGCGAACATACTGTAGTAATTACGGAATGATGTAGGAGAGTTTTGGGTGTTAATTACGTTTTGATATTGAGCAGCAGCCAAATATCCATCGTCGTCAGGAGTACCTGTGAAACGGTATACACTAGTAACGTTTTGAGTGTTCAACAAGTTGGTTACCCAAAGGTAAACGTTCAAGTTAGCAGCTTTCTTTTTGTCACCCTCTCCTCCAAATGCAAGGCTGAAGTTTTTGTCGAAATTTATATCAACAGTAAACTGCCATGGTAGACGAGCACTGTTAATTCCTCCAGCTGTTGTTGGACTAATTTCTCCAGTAATTGGAGTAGGGAATACTTGAGCCGTATATGGCACACCAGAACCTAGGTTAGCAATTAAGTTCGCCCCTGTGTTTGCGAAAATTTGTTTTCCGAACCATACTGGACCGTTGTATTCTTTTCCTTCGCCGTAACGGTAATCCACAGTTGTTACGATGCGATGACGTTGATCGTAGTTGAAAGGTGATACCGTACGTAAATTAGGGAGTCCTGCATTAATCAGAGCCAATTGCGTTTGAGTGGTAGATCCAGTACCGTCAGCGAACTGAAGGGTATAAGATGTTTTCATCCAAAGGTTGCCTGTTCTTCTAAGATCGTAAGTCAATGTTAATCCTTTTACAGTACCAAAGTCTAAGTTTCCGAAAGCACTGTAAGTACTTGGGTAAGCTCCGTTGAATCTTCTAACTTGAATCATATCGCGCAACTCGCGATAGAATGCTTCAACTTTGATGGAAGAAGTTTTAGAAAGTACTTGTTGGAATCCAAGCGCATAGTCAACTGTTTTTTCCGGACGAAGGTTCGGATTATTCAGCAATACGTTTCTGTTTTCCATAAACAAGTAATCAACTGGATTAAAGCGATTGCTAGAAGTTGGGCGTTGTGTTAAAATGTCGTAGTGAGCAAAGAACAAAGCTTCTTCCGATATAGGGAAAGAGAATGCAACACGAGGCATGAAATTCACAGCTGGAGTATATTCTTTAAACGCGTTGCTAGTCAATGCAGCATCTGGATCAACGCTTAAGTATGGGTTGATTTTTCCACCAGCAGCAATGCTCGTGAAAGGATCGGTTACAAGAGTACCTTGCGCGTTGTACCAATTGTCACCGTCGCGGTAACCTTGAATGGCTGTTGGGTTGCGAATATCATCTACATATACTACGAAATCATCACCGATATTCGCAGGTCTTGATGCTCCAAAATCAGAAAAATCAACTTCGCCAGCTGTGAAAGCTTGACTAATTACATAAGGATCGTTCGGAACATATTGGTTCGCGTCGTAACGGTCAATACGAAGACCTACGTTGAAAATTAAGTCATCAAATGCGAACTTGTCCATGATGTAACCTGAAATGTATACAGGTTCGAATGCTCCTACAGCGCGAGTGTAATAATCACCATCTCCAAGTCTATAGGTATCAGTGAAGAAATCATCCAAAGATGGCTTTTTGCTCATCAAGTTACCTCTGTGATCGTATCCGTAATAGGTTACTACGTTATTTCCAGAGTTCAACAGATCACTTGCGCCGAACATATCTACTGATAGGAAGTCAGGGCTTAATCCGTCGGTGTTAATGAAATCAGTTCCGTTTGGATTTAATCCCAATGAATTTCTTAGGTTGTAGTCAAATTCAAATTGTCCGCTACCTACCAAGTTGCTGTAATCAATGTAAGTGTAAGTTCCATTATTAAAGTAGTTCGGATCGTCTGTGTTTAATTCTTGGTTGTGGTAGTTCGCGTATTGACGAGCGAGGGTCCAGAGACCAATAGGGGCAATGGAATAACCGGCATCTTTGCGTTGCTCGAATTCGAAACCAACTTCAATGGCGTGATCTCCAATATCGGCAGAACCAGAACCGGAAATACGGAATTGACTGTTGTTCGACACACTGTAATTGTTCGACTTTGCTCCGATGTGCGACCACAATCCGTATGTGTCTGCAGGCTGTTGTCCATTTACCAATCCGTTTCCACCTTGAATATTTGTGATAGAAGCATACGGTGAATTTCCAATTTGCTCAGTTTCAGAAGTGAAATCGTTAATGGTTGGATCGAAAAATTGTGAGTCAGTGATAATTCCATCTGTTCCGTTCAACACCTCGGTTACGAATGGGTTGGTATTGAAAAGGGTAAAGAACTGATTGGTGATAGCCGCCAAATCAGGATTGTATTCAGACGGGGTGAAATTCACATTCACATCTTGCCAACCGTTTTGCTCAAAGAAATTTCCAGAGCTATTCAGCGTATAAGAGGGCTTGCGGTAGATATCGAACGTTCCAACGTGACCGTATCTGAATAGATTGTTGCCATGCGCTGCATCTTCAGATTTATTGTAACCGTGTTGATAGTCTGCTTGAATGCGGTAAAACACGTTTTTTAAGTTTGAAGTTCCTGACTCTTCATCAGCATTTTTGAAGCGTTGCGCGAATTTCGCATATACTCTCCAGTCAAAACCAGTATTCTGTTGGTTGTTTTGCCAGTTTGAAAGCATGTTTCCGTAGTCAAAACCATTGCCGCGACTAAATGCCGCTGTTCCACCAAAGGTTAGGGTAACATTCTCAGAAGCATTCAAATCAATTTTCGCAACAACGTTAGCTTGCTTTGATCTCACGTTCATACGTGTGTTAATCTTCTCGAAGTCATTAGCGGTAAGGAAATCGGCATTGTACAACGCTCCGTTTACAGTACCGTCTGCTTGAACGTTCTGACGCAAAGGGTTCGCCAATATGGCTTGACGCGCATCTTCTTTCATGCGGTAAACACCACCGAAAGTTGGACCACCGTCTACAACGTCTGTATAGTTTCCTGAAAGGAAGAAACCAAGAATGGGTCTGCCTTTAGAACCGTCGGCTTTTTTTCTGAATAAAATTGGTCCGGATAAGGAACCTTCTAATAGATTGTATCCATAGGTATCTAAACCTTTTGCTTGTTCTCCGATTTTAAATCCAGAAGTGATTGCTTCTAACCCTCCGTTGAATTGAGAAGAAGCAGAACGAAGAGAGATGTTAATTACACCGCCCGTTGCATCTCCAATGTTCGCTGGAATACCTCCAGTGATAACAGAAACCTCTTCAATTGCAGATTTTGGAAGTGAAGTTGATCCACGAACTTTCATTCCATCGATGTAAATCCAGGTAGATCCTGTACGTGCACCACGAATGGAAATTCCTCCGCCTGTTCCAGCTGAGCTCACACCGGCAACAGTTTGGGCCAAACCAAGTGCATCACGACTTGGCATTTTTTCTAATTCTTCGCGAGTTACAGTTCCTCCGGATGCTCCACCATCTTTATCGATAAGCGGAACACGGTATTCCTTAATCTCAATCGTATTCATTTCAACGCCCGAACTCAATTCAGCATTAGCGAATTGAATCTTTCCGGCTGAAATTGGAATCCCAGTTTGACTCTGAGTTTGGTATCCAACGAAATTGAATTGAACCTCGTAGGTTCCCGGGTCAATTGGCTTAATCGTGTATTGACCGTCTGGATCTGTTTGTCCACCTGTTATCAGATTTCCATTCAAAAATAGAACGACATTCACAAAAGGAAGAGGCTTCTTAGTCTCTTTGTCTATGACTTTTCCTTTCAAAGTTCCACCATTTCCTTGTGCAAGAACACTCGATACTGAAAGGGCGATTAAACTCAAAAGCAGGTAAAATTTTCTCTGCATAAAAACCAGGTTAAGGAATTATTAAAGTATACAACGGGTGCTAAAATAAGGCAAGCTTAGGTTAATTCCCAAAGTTCAGTAAATCAATCTTTGTTTTTTTTATTTTGCATTCTGATTATCAAAGAAGTAGGTGGTTTTTTTCACACTTCTAGGCAAAGCTAATTAATCACTTGAAAAATTTCTGGTTTTCTTCGAGTTTTGCCACCGAAATGAAAAGTTTTTTTACTTTTCTACCCTCTATTTTCTTCGAATCCAGATGCGTTTGTACCACGGCAGATTTCCATATCTCCGCAGCCGCTGAGATTTTTTCAAGTGTCTCTTCATTCTCTTCTTTTCTTTTTTGCCTTGGAGGTCTTGGTGCTGCTTTACGCGATTGAGATACTCTTTTTCTATTTTGTCATGTTGTTCTTTTTTCTTAGCTCCTGCATTTTCAGGTGTAATAACATCGCTTCCAGGTTGGGCATTTGCTGCAATTCCTAAGAGAAAGAAAAAGAAAAAGAGTAGGTTTTTCATTTTTGGAATTCGTAAGTGTATTTAGTAATGAGTATGTCTTTAGAACCCATATCCTGGTCAAGCGTTGCCTCAATGAATGAAGTAGGTGAATACAATATTTCAATCTCTCGGTTGAGGATTGTATTTACGTAAAAATCAACTTTTATTAGATTTCCAATTTTGTCGTAGAAGTAACTTTCACGCTTCGTTTCTTTGTTGGTTCCGCTTTCAATGGTTGAAATTCGAGCAATCCAACCTTTGTCATTGTAGGTATATATTTTACTTAAACTTTTTCCACTCAGGGTAAGTTCCTTTTCTTCTCGGGTAACAAAACCTGCCGTGTCGCGAAACACAAGATCAATTGAATATGGAAGTCCGTAATTATTGAAACTTTCTTTTCTAAGAATGAGTGGAGAGGGTTCGGAATATTTGAAAGTCTCGGAGTTTACTGTAACCGTCAATCCGGGTATAAGTTTTAATTTTTCTACACTTTTGTTTTCAGAAACGGAATTGTCAATTCGAGAAACTCTACCCTTATTGTCGTAGAAAAAAGCTGTTGTAGAATAACCGTTTCGACCTAACTCATTTCTATTTTGAACCAATCCCAATTCGTTTCGGTCAAAAACGATGTGTGTGCTATCTACAATGCTCAACACACTGGTGACTGCGTCAATTTTAGAGAGTTGGCCGGTTTCGTTGAAGTGGTAGACGGTAATATCAGGACGGCTTTCAATGGCCTTTCCTGTGCGCTTCATTTGGCATACACCTGTTATACTCGAAATTTTATTTTGCCATAGGAATTCTTGGCTGAAAAACATTTCTTGTTGAAACGCTTTTCCTTCGCGATTGTCTAGGATTTGAGATTTTCCATATTGAACAATCAAAACCGAAAGGATAAGGATGAAGTTTCTAATCATAGTGCAAACATAAAACCGAAGTGAATAAGTTCGTGCATTGGTGGAAAAGCTTTGTTTTTTGAATGCAATAGTTTTAATGAGAACAAGCTTACTTTTGATGAATACAATTTCAATATGAAAGATCAAATTATTTTCGACCTTATCGAACGCGAAAGAATTAGACAAACCAACGGTGTTGAACTAATTGCTTCAGAGAATTATGTGAGCGATGAAGTCATGCAAGCCATGGGTTCGGTTCTAACAAACAAATATGCCGAAGGACTTCCGAAAAAAAGATATTATGGGGGGTGCGAAGTTGTAGATGAGGTAGAGCAAATTGCCATTGATCGTTTGAAGCAATTGTTTGGAGCCTCTTGGGCGAATGTTCAACCGCACAGTGGGGCCAATGCGAATAGCGCAGTTATGTTGGCAATATTGAATCCAGGCGATGCCATTTTAGGTTTAGACCTCTCTCAAGGTGGACATCTAACCCACGGCTCTCCAGTTAATTATTCGGGCAAACTGTACAAACCGTTTTTTTACGGAGTGGAGAAAGAAACCGGACGAGTAGATATGAATAAGGTTCGAGAAAAAGCGCTTGAATGTAAACCGAAACTTCTTATTTGCGGAGCGAGTGCATACAGTCGTGATTGGGATTACGCTGCTTTTCGTTCTATTGCCGATGAAGTGGGTGCAGTATTAATGGCCGATATTTCTCACCCTGCTGGATTAATTGCCGCAGGTTTATTGAACCATCCGTTTCCACATTGT
>JBEIFO010000052.1:0-9811 GCA_040382375.1 Crocinitomicaceae bacterium | reverse complement strand
TAAATAAAAGGAAATCGAATTGGCTAGTGTTAGGCATTGTGTTCTTTTCTCTGGAAACCGCATTCATGGCTTCTCGCGCTGGCTTCTTAGCACTGTTTTTGTTCTATGCAATTTTTGCTTTTCATGTCTTTCGAAATGGGAAAAACAAGAAAAGGGCTCTCGTTGTATTTTCATCTTCGATGCTTCCCTTCATCATTTTATTTTTAAGCATGTCGCCCATTTCAGGAAGGGCGAAAGAGGCTGTGGAAAATTCAAAGTCAATGTCAGAAACGAAAAAAGAAGAGAAAGTAGCAAGCACGAGCGAGCGTATTGTGAGTTGGCAAACCGCATGGGAAATTGGTCGCGATTATCCGTTAGGAGTTGGTACCGGAAATTGGAAGTCACATTTCAAGGAACGTTATCTCTTGAAGGGAGCAAACTTTGCCGCAGAGCATTCGCATCCTGCTCACAATGCTTATCTACAAATTTTAGTCGAATGGGGGTGGCTGGGATTACTAACGTTATTGTCCTTGTTGTTTGCGGGATTTAGACGCGCTTGGCAGATGAATGACTTGTTTTTTTTAACTTTCATACTAGGGGTGTCGTTTCATTTCATTTTTGAAAGTATGTTAGAACTTCAGCAAGGCCTTGTTTTTATTGGGTTTTGGATGTTTTTCTTGATACATAGAAAACCAAATTCGATGGTCTCAGAGTCCTAAAAAATGACTATTAGGACAAGTCCTTTATTTTTCTTAAATTCGTTGCGAAATTTATTAAGATGGCAACAATAGAACTGAGGTTACCCAAGATGGGTGAAAGTGTCGCAGAAGCGTCTATTTTGAGTTGGTTAAAGAAGGAAGGCGATCGCGTTACTGCGGACGAGCCTTTGGTTGAAATAGCAACGGATAAAGTGAATAGTGAAGTGCCATCTCCGGAAGATGGTATTTTGGTTTCTTGTCGTGTGAATGTGGGAGATACCGTTCAGGTTGGACATGTCATTGCAATTATCGAAACAGGAGATGGAGCGAGTGCATCAGCGCCTGTTGCGGCTGCCGCACCTGCAATAATAGAAGTACCTGCAGCACCTGCAGCACCCGTGGCTGTTTCTTCAGGAACTGCTGTTGTTTCTTCTTCAGATAGATTTTACAGTCCGTTGGTGAAGAATATTTCCAAACAAGAAAATATTTCTCAAGCTGAGTTAGATAGTATTTCAGGAACAGGCCAAAACGGTCGTGTAACGAAAGAAGATTTGATGGGCTATATCGCTAGTAGAGGTAATAAAGTTGCCCCAATTCAAGCGACGTCAACGGCGTCAGCGCCAGTTTCCAAATCAGTTGAAGCTCCGCGTGTTAAAGGTCCTACCATTACGGTTGGTCCGAACGATGAGATTATTGAAATGGATCGTATGCGAAGACTTATTGCCGATCACATGATCATGAGCACGCAAGTTTCACCTCACGTTACATCCTACGTAGAAGCGGATTTGACGAATGTGGTTATGTGGAGAAACAAAGTGAAGAAGCAGTTCGAAGCGAATGCAAAAACGAAATTAACGTTTACTCCAATTTTTATTGAAGCTGTTGCGAAAGCTATTCGTGATTTCCCGGGAGTGAATGCAAGTGTAGATGGAAACAATATCATCATGCGTGGCGATATTAACATTGGAATGGCTGCTGCTTTGCCTTCAGGAAACTTAATTGTTCCAGTAATTAAAAATGCAGACCAGTTGAATTTAGTGGGTATCGCCAAAAAAGTAAATGACTTGGCAGAGCGTGCTCGCGCAAATAAATTAACTCCAGATGAAATTCAAGGTGGAACATATACCTTGACCAACGTTGGTTCATTTGGAAATGTAATGGGTACGCCCATTATTAATCAGCCGCAAGTTGCTATATTAGCCGTAGGCGCAATTCGCAAGAAGCCAGCTGTTATAGAAACTCCGCAGGGAGATGCCATTGCCATTCGCCACATGATGTTTTTATCCCATTCTTATGATCACCGAATAGTAGATGGCGCATTAGGAGGACGTTTTGTTCGCCGCGTTGCAGATTATTTGGAGGAATGGGATGTAAATCGTGAAATATAATTTTTGAAAAAAAAGCAAACCTATGAAAACTCGTTTCTTTTCCCTTTTGATTGTCGTTTTATCCGCTTTGAGCAGTGCATACGCATCTTCGAATGTTGGTAATCCAGAATTTAATGCTGCTTTTTCTGAAGCGAATAAATTAATGGAAGAAAAATTTTGGGATCAAGCTTCAAATGAGTGGAGAAAGGTTTTGGCTATGGATGCTGAAAACATTAATGTAAATTACAAACTGGGCTACTGCCTTTTGCAAACAGAAACCAATAAGGTAGAAGCTTTGAAGTACTTGGAAAAAGCTACTTCTAAGAAATTGAATTCAGGCTATGACCCATTCGATCCAAAAGAGAAGGCAGCTCCTGTAGAGGCGTTGTTTTATTTGGCCATTGCCCAGCACTTGAATATGAAGTTTAAGGATTCTTCTGAAAGTCTAGAGCAGATGAAGAGTCAAATAAATAAAAACCATAAACTGGCTGCTCAAATTGACCGAGCATTACAAATTAACGAGTTTGCTAAACTGCTTGTGGCAAGTCCTAAGAAGTATACCATAACGAATGCAGGCGCAACAATTAACGGTGTTTTTGCTGATTTTGGTCCAGTACTTTCATTCGATGAGAGCAGCATTTTCTTCACAAGCAGAAGACTTAGACCTGATTCAACCAATGCGAAAATCAGAGACTTTATAACTGACAAATACCGCGATGATATCTACGTTTCCTTCAAAGGAAGAGATGGGAAATGGGCCCTGCCGGAATTGTTGAATTTGAATTCCGATGATCATGACGCCACTATTTCTGTTTCTCCAGATGGAAACACGTTGTTTATTTATCAAGATAGTCTTGGAGATGGTCAAGTAAAGTATTCGACTCTTTTAGGTGAAACATGGAATGCTCCGGTGAAATTATCATCTGATATTAATTCGAAATATTGGGAAACGCATTGTACTATTTCGGCTAATGGAAATGAATTGTATTTTGTGTCAGACCGTCCAAACGGTATTGGACAGCGCGATATTTATCGATGCGATAGAAATTCCAATGGTTCTTGGGGATCGGCTCAAAATCTAGGGAGTATTATCAATACAATGTATGAGGAAGACGCTCCGTTTTTGAGTGCTGACGGAAAGTATTTATACTTCGCATCGAAAGGACATTCAACAATGGGTGGATTCGATCTATTTGTGAGTGAGCGTTTACCTGATGGAACTTGGGGAGCGCCAGAAAATATGGGCTACCCATTGAATACAGTGGATGATGATGTATTCTTCCAACCAATGGCCGACGGAAAGCGGGCTTTTTATAGCTCAAGAAGAGATGGTGGATTGGGTGATTTAGATATTTATGAAGTCTTGATGCCAGAAAAAAAGGGAGAGCAATTGGCAAGTTTAAAGGGTATTTTCAGGCCGGCTAAGGGAATGGAATTGCCGAAGGAGGGACTGAAAGCGGTTATAGTAAATACCAAGTCTAACGAAAAACAGGAGTCGTTGGCCAAAAACGACAACGGAGAGTTTTTAGCTGTGCTTCAACCTTGTTCTACTTATTCAATTGACTATTTGAATGGTATTGAGAAGCTGAAGTATGAATCGTTAACAGTGCCTTGCGATGGCGAAAAGCACGACTATACAAGAGAGATACAGTTAATTGCTAAAAAGGACGATATCGTATTTAATAAAGAAGACCCAATTCAAACGAAGATCGACGCAGACAAGACTTACGCCGAATACTCACACTATTTCCTTTACGGGAAAAGTGATTTCTCTGGAGAAGAGACTGAGTTTAAAGAGTTTATCGTGAACTGCCAAAAAGTTATTGATCAAAAGGCTTTTGTAACAATAACTATTGAAGGAAGTGCTTCGAACGTTCCTACCGCTGGAAGCAAAACCAACGAAATGCTTTCGAACGAACGTTCGGTTAATGCTCAGAAGGGATTGACAAAGGCTCTTTTGAAGAATGGATACATTGAAAATGTTGACTTTAAATTTGAAAAGCCAATCAATGTAGTTCAGGGAAAGAAATTCGAAAACGATGCTTTGCAAAATAAATCGGAATACGAAAAGTATCAGTACATCAAAGTTAAGGTTCAATAAAATAATTCATGCTTCACTTAAAGAGACCGTTGGTTTTTCTTGACCTGGAAACCACCGGGACCGACGTTGCGAAAGATCGCATCGTGGAAATAGCTTTTGTAAAAGTTATGCCAGATGGAGCAACTGAAACGCTACCCGAGTTTAAAGACACAAGGTTCTTAATCAACCCTGGAATGCCTATTCCCATTGAATCTTCTTTGGTTCATGGAATTTATGATGCTGACGTGAAGAATGCACCTTTGTTTTCAGATTGTGGGCCTATGTTGAATGACTTCATTGAAGGCTGCGATCTCGCAGGTTACAACAGCAATAAGTTTGATATTCCATTGCTTGCAGAAGAATTTCTTCGCGTGGGTATCCCATTCACTTTGGATGGAAGAAACACTGTTGATGTGCAAATCCTTTTCCACAAACTAGAACCACGCAATTTGTCTGCTGCGTTTAAATACTATACCGGAGGAACGTTAGAAAACGCTCACGCTGCGCTAGTAGATACTCAGGCTACTTACGAAGTGTTTAAGGGAATGTATGAAAAGTACAAGGATGACGAGCGAGCTCTTCCAACGACCATTGAAGAAATAGAAACCATGAGCAGCTATGGAAAAAGAGCGGACCTCATTGGTAATCTTCAATACAACGAAGAAGGCGATATGGTATTTGGATTCGGAAAACACAAAGGAGTGAAAGTGGCAGACGTTCTGACGCGTGAGCCGGGGTATTTCGGTTGGATGATGAATGCAGACTTCCCTTTATACACGAAGGAAGTCCTTCGTAAGTTTCGAAACAACATGATGGCATAAAGCTATGCGAGTTGCAGTCCTCGTCTCGAATGATCTAGCATACGATCAACGAGTAAGCAAGATTTGCGATTCCCTTCAACATAAAAAATGGGACGTTCAGCTTGTCGGTGTTTTAAAGACCGAGAGCACTTCTATTCAACGCACATATTCTACAAATCGATTGCGCGTCTTTTTTAGCAAAGGACCTTTGTTTTATTTCATGTTGAATGTGCGCATGTTCTTCTATTTGCTCCTTCACAAAACCGATGTCATTTGGGCGAATGACCTTGATGTCTTATGGCCTGCGGTATTCATGAAGAAGCTTCGAGGTACGAAAGTCATTTACGATTCTCATGAATATTTTACAGAGGCGGAAGGATTAACGGGAAGAGAGCGTATTAAAGCTATCTGGACGCGCATTGAAGAACGCTGCATTCCGCATGTAGATCTTTTTGTTACGGTGAATGAAAGCATTGCTTCCATCTATCGAAAGAAATACAATCGCGAAGTTTTAGTACAACGCAACATGCCCATTTTGGTGGAAGATGAAAGTGAACGGGAGGAGTTGTTTGAAACGAAAACCGTCCTTCTTCAAGGGGCATATATTGATCCAGATAGAGGCGGAATGGAATTGGTGGAAGCGTTTCAGTATTTGGAAGGAATTCAATTGTTGATTGTTGGTGCAGGAAGAGATTTGGAAAACATCAAGAAGCGTATAGTTGAACTTCGATTGGAAGAAAAAGTAAAAGTTCTTCCACGCATGTCTTACTTCGAATTGAAAAAATTAACGCAACGCGTTCACTTGGGTGTATCGTTAGACAAACCGTTGCACTTGAACTACACGCTTTCCCTTCCAAATAAATTGTTCGATTACATTCATGCCGGAGTGCCTGTGCTTGTAAGCAATTTGGTTGAACCCGCGCGCATTGTGAATGAATATGCCTTAGGAGAAGTTATTTCAGAGGTAACTCCAAAAACTATCGCTGAAGGAATTCAAAAAATATTAGACTCATCATCTTACGAAGCGTATAGAGCAGCCACTAAAAAAGCAAAGTCGGCGTTGCACTGGCAAGCCGACTTCGATAAACTAGATTTCTCTAAAATTTCTTAGAACAAAAATCCGACAGCAACTCCTGTGCGGACAAAGTATCCAACGTACGGACGGAAGGCTTCGTTAGGTGCTTCAACAAAAGGTTCGCTGGTTGACACACGCGTGTCTCCGCTATTCCAGATGGTTCCGAAGTTTACGTCGATGCTAATTTTATCTTGGAAAATTCTTTGGTAACCGAATGACATTCCAACTCCGCCTGTGTTAATGTTGCGTTTGTTGTAATCGTAGATAGTCATGTATGTAATGGGGTCATATCCCACATAAATTTGTTCAAGCGCTTCCATATACTGGTAACGAGCAAACATAGAAAGGTAGATACCTTCAGGTGCATTGTAGCGACCCATATAGTAGCGGAATTCCGGTGTAATTGCAACGCGTGTAATGTAGCTGCTTGCGAAGCCATCGCTTTGATCTTGATATAAACCACCAATAACAAAGCTTGATCTTTCTTTCGTTTGATGTTCGAAAGACACATTAGCTGTGCGCATAATGGGAGAAGAAATATCCAACTTCAGGATGTTCTTTTTTTGTGCTGAAACCACGCTTGAGGTCAATATCAACACGATTACGAATAACTTGCTTATAAACTGCATATATTTTTCTTTTTGTATGAATAAATTTAGTGCAATTTCGCTAAGTCGAAACGAAAAAACTATGACAAAAATTTTTAACATCATTTATCTCGGTTTAGCTCCAATTTTATTTGGGTTAAGTTGGTTTATTTCTCATGAATTGTTCAATCACTTCATGAAGAATAAGGGTACGTTGGAAAATCCAGCGAAAGACAATTCATTGGTCTTCGCTTGCGGTTTTTCATTCTTGTACCTGTTGGTGTTTTTTATCATACGTGACCTCTATCCGAAAAAAAAATAACAAGTCGTAAATACATTACAAGATCACACAACAAATTTGTCAAACAATTAAAAATTAAAGAAACATGTCTGAAGTAAATAAAGAAAAATTGAAGGCCCTTCAATTGACCATGGATAAGTTAGAAAAGACTTACGGTAAGGGCGCTGTAATGAAATTAGGCGATAGCGCAGTGGAAGCAATGGAAGTGATTCCAAGCGGATCATTGGGTCTGGATCTAGCGTTAGGCATAGGCGGATTTCCGAAAGGAAGAATCGTAGAGATCTACGGTCCGGAATCTTCGGGTAAAACAACCTTAGCCATTCACGCGATTGCAGAGTGTCAGAAGATGGGCGGCATTGCTGCTATCATTGATGCGGAACACGCGTTCGATAAGTTCTATGCTGAAGCATTGGGCGTAGATACCGAAAACCTCTTGATCTCTCAGCCAGACAACGGTGAGCAAGGTTTAGAGATTGCCGATAACTTAATTCGCTCTGGAGCCATTGACTTGATTGTTATTGACTCTGTGGCTGCATTGACTCCTCGTTCTGAGATTGAAGGAGAGATGGGCGATTCAAACGTAGGTGTGCAAGCACGTTTAATGTCGAAGGCATTGCGTAAGCTTACAGGTACCATTAGCAAGACCGGATGTTGCTGCATCTTCATTAACCAATTGCGTGAGAAGATTGGTGTCATGTTCGGTAACCCAGAAACAACAACAGGTGGTAATGCACTTAAATTCTACGCTTCTATTCGTTTAGATATTCGTCGCTCTACTCAGTTGAAAGACGGAGAGAATGTGATCGGAAATCATACGAAAGTGAAGGTGGTAAAGAACAAAGTTGCTCCACCATTCAGAACGGCAGAGTTCGACATTATTTATGGTCAAGGAATTAGCCGAGTAGGTGAGTTAATTGACATGGGTGTTGATTTGACTATTGTGAAAAAGGCAGGTTCTTGGTTCTCTTACGGTGAAACCAAATTGGGACAAGGACGTGATGCGGTGAAACAATTGCTAGACGACAATCCAGAATTAATGGCAGAAATCGAAGGCAAAGTGAAAGCAGCTCTTGCAGCTAAAAAGGCGTAAGCTTATTTCACAGACAAACAAAAAGAGGAACCATTGGTTCCTCTTTTTTATTTCCAACAAAATGGAATTACTTAATGTATCTCCAGTCTTGATTGTTTTTAATCGTTTTCAACGAATGGTAGATCAAATGAATCACTGCCTCAACATCGTCTTTGGCAACCATTTCAACAGTCGTGTGCATATATCGCAACGGCAGTGAAATGAGCGCGCTAGCCACACCTGCATTGCTGTAGGCGAAGGCATCGGTGTCTGTTCCTGTTGCTCTGTAAACAGCTGCACGTTGAATGTCGATTTTGTTTTTGTCAGCAGCAGTTATAATATGCTTCAATAAATTGTTCTGCACAGCCGGGCCGTAGCTCAATACAGGCCCTTTACCGCAAGAAATATCTCCGCTCATGATCTTGCTCATCATGGGCGTTTGGGTGTCGTGACATACGTCTGTAACGATGGCAACATCCGGATTAATGCGATGCGCAATCATTTCAGCGCCACGCAATCCAATTTCTTCTTGAACAGAATTGGTGAAGTACACACCGAATGGAAGTTTGACTTTGTTCTCTTTCAACATACGTGCGACTTCGGCAATCATGAATCCACCAATGCGGTTGTCTAACGCGCGACCTAAATAATATCTATCGTTCAATACCATGAACTCATCTTCGAAGGTGGCTACGCATCCCACGTGAATGCCCAGTCCTTCCACTTCGTCTTTTGTTCTGGCGCCCACATCCAAGAAAATATTTTTCATGGAAGGAGCTTCTTCTTTCTCTTGACGAACGTGAATGGCCGGCCATCCGAATACGCCTTTCACCAAACCTTTCGCCGTTTGAATATTCACACGCATAGATGGTGCAATCATGTGATCGCTTCCGCCGTTGCGACGTAGGTATATAAATCCGTCCGGAGTAATGTAATGCACGAACCACGCGATTTCATCGGCATGTGCTTCAACGACTACTTTGTAGGGAGCATCTGGATTAATGACTCCGACAACGGTTCCGTAGGTGTCTACGATGTGGGTATCAATATAAGGACGTATGTAGTCTAACCACATTTGCTGTCCGGGTGTTTCGAATCCGGTTGGAGCAATGTTGTTAATGTACTTCTCAAGGAACTCGTGACTATTTGCGTTCAGGATGCTCTTCGATTTTTTTGTAGCGGGTGCTTTCGTTTTCTTTGCCATAGCAATTATTTGTTAATCAAAAGTAGAGAGATAAAAATCCAGTGGAACCCTACCAAGAAAATAGTTTGAACAATACCGCGGTGAACAAATCGCGCACGCGTGAATTGAAGCAAACGGCGGATGGCTCTTTCACGTTGTTTATCCCGGAAGTGGAAGAGACGTATCACAGCACCCACGGCGCGGTGCAAGAATCTCTGCACGTGTTTATAGAAAACGGATTGAAGGCGTGCGACAAAGAAGAGATTCGCATCTTGGAAGTGGGATTGGGAACGGGATTGAATGCGGCGTTAACCCTTCGACATGCAACACAAAAAATCAGCTATTGCGCATTGGAACCTTATCCGTTATCGAAGGAAATTTTGGAAAAATTATCGGCGAGTAAATCGGATCAATTCGAAATGAAATTTCATGTTTCGAAACCAGGTGAATGGATTTCCATTCATGAACAATTTTCTTTTGCAAGAATGGAAGTGGGGTTGGAAGAATTTCAGTCGGAAGAAAAATTCGATATCATTTATTACGATGCCTTCGGACCTCGCGTAGAGCCGGGCTTGTGGACGTTGGAGCGCATGCAACAATGTTTCAATTTGTTGAATGAAGGAGGCGTATTCGTTACTTATTGCGCGAAAGGCGAAGTACGTCGCAATCTTC
>JBEIFO010000051.1:0-10100 GCA_040382375.1 Crocinitomicaceae bacterium | reverse complement strand
TATTTTCCCGAACATGGTTATGCAGCACATGCCTCCAATTATGGGATTGTTGTTCATTGTAGGATTGGTGAGTGCGCTCTTTCCCTCGGCCGACGGGGCTATTACGGCGTTAACGGCATCGTTTTGCATTGACTTGCTTCGCTTTTCGAAGATGGAAAAGACAGAAGAAGAGAAGGCAAAGATTCGCAAACGCGTGCATTTGGCGTTTACGGTTTTGTTCTTTTTCATCGTCTTGTATTTCCGTTGGTTGAATGAAAAGACGATTGTTGATTTGCTCATGGATCTCGCCGGATACACCTACGGACCCTTGCTTGGCTTGTTTGCTTTCGGCATACTTACGCAACGCGTATTGATAGGCAGCAAATGGAATGTGGTAGTTATTTGTTTGCTCTCTCCCGTGCTGACTTATTTGCTTGCCTTGAATAGTAAGGCGTGGTTCTTCGGCTACGAAATGGGAGCGGAGAATCTAATTGTGAATGGTGCAATAACGTTTGGATTACTTTACTTGCGAAGCACCTTCCGTCAAAATCTTGCGTAGCATCTTTCGCTAGAATCTTGTGAAACATCTTTCGAAGAATCTTGCTCCGCATCTTGTGTAACATCTTTCGCTAGAATCTTGCTCCGCATCTTGTGAAACATCTTTCGTAAGAATCTTCGACTTCGTCGATCAGATGCATTTAAAATAATCAAATGGCTCTTTGCAATCTTCGCATTTGTAGAGCGATTTGCAAGCGGTGCTCCCGAATTGTGAAACCATAGCGGTGTCCGAAGATTTGCAACGCGGGCAGCGCACATCGCGAAGTTTACCCATGAGAAGGTTTTTATCTGCGCTGCCCTTTTGAGGAGGCGCAATGCCATATTCTTCCAACTTAACACGAGCCTCTTCAGTCATCCAATCTGTGGTCCACGCCGGGGAAAGAATCGTCTTCACATCGAAATTTTCAATATGCATTTCCACCAACATTTCGCGAACGTCTTGCTCTATGGCATGCATGGCAGGACAACCCGAATAGGTTGGTGTAATTAAAACAATAACTTTGTTGTCTTCGAGCTGAACATCGCGCACAATGCCCATTTCAACCACATTCAAGACTGGAATTTCAGGGTCTTCAACTTCTTTCAGGAATTCCCAAATTTCTTGAATCGTGTAATTCATCTTACCACTTTGAATTCGGATACGCGCGCTGAACGAATTGCAATTCACTTAACAAATGTCCCAAATGTTCCGTGTGTTTTCCTTCGCGTCCGCCTTTGTGCATCCATCCTGAAACGGGCATTTGCAGCGTTGCTTCATTCAAAGTCGCTTGCACATTTTCCATCCAGGTTTGATGAAGGCTTTCCACGTTCGGACAAATTCCAGTTGCAGAAAGATCGGAGTCGTTTGTATTTGGAATAAACCATTCACCGGTGTAACTCCAAATGTCGTTTACTGCTTTTTGAATGCGTGCATGACTCTCTTCCGTTCCGTCGCCCATGCGCAAAACCCAGTCGCGGCCGTGTTGCAAGTGGTAGCGAACTTCCTTTACAGACTTCAATGCGAATTCTTGAAGGAAGGTGTTGCTCGATTTTGAAAGTTCAGTCAAATACAAGTTGTACCATTCCGAATACAAATACTGACGGGCAATGGTAAAGGCGTAGTCTCCGTTTGGAAGTTCCAACGCTAAGAAATTTTTGTAATCCCAAGCATCGCGAAGGAATGCCCAATCGTCTTCTGTCTTCGCATCGCCGCTGGTTTCAGCTACATGCTTGAATAGGAGGGTGGCTTGACCAATGTAATCCAACGCCATGTTGCTTAACGCAATGTCTTCTTCCAACACAGGTCCGTGTCCGCACCATTCAGCTAGGCGTTGTCCGAGTATAAGATTGTTGTCTGCCAAATGCAGCGCTAATGCTTCTTCTTTCTTCATGATTACATGTGTCCGATTTCGTCTGGAATGTCGTAAAATGTTGGATGACGATAAACCTTGTCGTTCGCAGGATCGAATAGCGCGTCTTTGTCTGCCGGAGCAGAAGCAGTGATGGCAGTGCTTGGAACCACCCAGATGCTCACGCCTTCCATGCGACGTGTATAAACATCGCGTGCATTTTCAATAGCCATTTTAGCATCTGTGGCATGCAAACTTCCAACGTGTTTATGCGACAATCCGCTTTTGCTGCGAATGAATATTTCCCAGAGGGGCCAGTTCGATGTGCTCATAATTTCTAATTCTTGCAACGAATTTAATCCGATTCGCGTGTACAAAAATCAGTTTCCACAATAATTCTATATTTGTGAGGAAAATCACTACCCCAATCCTATGTCGAATCTTTCTGTAGCCGAGTTCCAACAAGGCGAAACCTGCGCCATGTCGCTCATTTGTTGCAGTGGGAATGCAGTAAGTAATGTTCGTGCTGTAGCGGAAGAGGATTCGGAACTGCTGCTTTTGCCCATTCAGATTATTGACGAATGGACCACGAAGTATCCTTCCTTCAAATCGTTTATTCTGAAAACCTACCAGCATAGATTTGAAGAGTTGTTGAATACCATCGATAGCATTGCCTTTCACAACCTCGACGATCGCTTGTCGCAATTGCTGAAGCAGAAGTCAGAGAAGGAAGGAAGTGAATTGAAAACTACCCACCAAGAATTAGCCAATCAATTGAATTCTTCTCGCGAAGTTATCTCTCGCTTGCTGAAGCAAATGGAGCGAAAAGGAAAAATTCAAATGGGAAGAAACAAGATTACTCTTTTATAATTCTTTGCGTTACGTTTCCGTCTTTACTTGTTATTTTAACCAAGTACATTCCTGCTGGAAGGCTTGATAAATCGAGTGTTTTCTTTTTGTTAAGGAAGGAATCTTTCAAAACGGTTTGTCCGGAAATACTCATCACAGTCAACTCTTTTCTTCCACCTAAATCTGCATTGATTTGAATGAAACCGTTTGTTGGATTCGGGAAGATTTCAATTTGTTCCATCAATTCATTCACACCAACTCCGCATTCACCCGCGGTGAAGTGCACTATGCCGTGGAAATAGATTGCTTCGCAAGAATTTCCATAAGTGACACCGTCGCAACCACACACAGGATCATAAATCGTGAAGCAACCTATGTTTGGATCTATGAGTGAAGAATCCACGCAGACTCCTGAGGACGCACAATTGCTGAGGCATTCTTCGAGCGTTGTGTAAAAGGAAGCGGAGTAATCAATGTTGCCTGCAATGTATCCACATCCGCTATAACCCGAACAAGAAGTGCCATTCGAGGCGAAGCCAAGAAACATTTGGCAAAGACCGAAGTCTAGTCCACTGACATTGCTGCAAAGTGGCGCTTGTTCAATGCACGCGCCATCTGTATATGTTAGAACTCCGCCGTAATTAATCGCTTCGCAGGCATTGGCGTAAGTGACGTTGTTGCAACCGCATACAGGTAAAAATACGGTCGGGCAAATTGCATTCAAATCAATAAGAGTAGAGTCTATACATTCAATAAATACCGTTGTGTCTTCCAGACAGGAAGCGTTGCAGGCATAAGATGAAGTGAAGAATCCGAGCGAGTAATCGATTCCATCTGAACCAACATATCCGCAACCACTAAGAGAGACACAACCACTATCGGTCATTGCAATACCCAAGGCCATGTCGCACATTCCGAAATCAACTCCAGTTGGAATTGGAAGGCAAGTCAGTCCGGTGCATTCCCCGTCGGTCCATGAAGTCACCCCTCCATAATTCGTTGCCTCGCAAGTGTTGCTGTATGTGTTGCCATCACATCCGCATACGGGTGCCCAAATAGCTGGACACATCACGTTTAGGTTAATGAGCGTGGCATCAATGCATTGAGCAGAGCTCACGAGAGATGCAATGGCAAAGAAGAAGGCGAGAATGTGTTTCATATTGTTTAGAGAAGTCTTTTAGCGAAAAGGTTGTTTGGTTGGAAAAATAAAAGCCCTTTCGGGCCTTTAAATATCAGTCTTCTTCTTCATCAGATTCATTTGAATCTTCTGCATCGTCTGAAGTGTCATTGTCATCATCTTCTTCATCATCTGAAGAGTCGTCATCAGATTTGAAGCCGTCAAGATCGTTTAAATTCAAACCGTCATCGTGACCTTCTTCTTCTTGAACTTTCATATTCTTGTCAATCTTGAAAAGGTAGATGGTATCTTCGGTCCGAATCTCAAGCGCTTTAATAAAAGCACCTTTTGGTGTAGTGAAAGATACCAGATGTTCATTTTCAAAACCATTCGGATAAGCAGCTTGAATTAAAGCTGCGTGTTCATCAGTGATGTTGTTGTAATCTTTAATAACGCGTTTCATAATTCTATAAAAACTCTTAGTGATTTAATAGCCAAGCAAAAATAAGAGGAGCAACAATAGTTGCGTCACTTTCAATAATAAATTTAGGAGTGTTAATGTCTAGTTTACCCCAAGTAATTTTTTCGTTTGGAACTGCTCCGCTGTAGGAACCGTAGCTGGTCGTGCTGTCTGAAATCTGACAGAAGTAACCCCAGAATGGAATGTCGTGCATTTCCATGTCTTGATAAAGCATAGGCACCACGCAAATAGGGAAGTCACCTGCAATACCTCCACCAATCTGGAAGAATCCAACGCCTTTTCCACCTGAATTTTTTGTGTACCAATCTGCCAACCACATCATGTATTCAATTCCGCTCTTCATAGTGGTCGGTTGAATTTCGCCTTTGATGCAATAGCTCGCGAAAATATTTCCCATGGTGCTATCTTCCCATCCTGGACAAATGATTGGGAGGTTGCGCTCTGCAGCAGCAATCATCCAAGAGTTCTTCGGATCAATTTGGTAGTATTGTTCCAATACACCGCTCAATATCATTTTGTACATGAACTCATGTGGGAAATAACGCTCGCCTTTTGCTTGCGCATCTGCCCAAAGTGCATGAATGTGTTTTTGCAATCTTCTGAACGCTTCTTCCTCAGGAATACAAGTATCAGTAACACGATTCAATCCGCGCTCCAACAAACCCCATTCCTCTTGCGGAGTTAAATCTCTATAGTTGGGCACACGTTCGTAATGATCGTGCGCAACCAAATTCATAAGGTCTTCTTCAAGGTTAGCTCCCGTGCACGAGATGATATCCACTTTTCCAGCGCGAATCATTTCGGCCAATGAAATTCCAAGCTCTGCAGTAGACATAGCTCCTGCAAGCGTAATCATCATTTTGCCACCTTCTGTTAAGTGTGCTTCGTAACCTTTGGCTGCGTCAACCAAAGCCGCAGAGTTGAAGTGCAAATAATTGCTCTCCATGAACTCACGCATTGTAGAATATTTTCCCATAGTGTTTGCGAAATTCGAACATCAATTCGAATTTTCAATAAAAAAGTTTATGATTTTTTTTAGGCCTGAAATGTTGAAAGAAAAAAGCGAATTATGCTATGGCCTTCTCCGTGCGTTCATTTACTAATTTCACAATGTGACGAATGGTGCGACGCTTTATGATTCGCTCCAATTCTTTATCGGTTCCTTCGTTGACGAGATATTGAAATTTGAATTTCACGAGTTCGCTGGTTACGGCAAAGACTTTTAAATTGTAAGATCCTGGCTTTATGTTCGATTGGAATTCGTTCATGCCTTCAACAATCTCGCTTTCGAGCCCCACAACGTCATTAATTGCGAGAATATCAATTTCGAAATCGAGACTGGTTTTCTTAATTTCTCTTCGTGTATAGTTTACAATATCTGAACTGAAAACAACACTGTTCGGAATGTAAATCAAATCATCGTCTTCGTTAATGATGTGAACACTTGAAAGAGTGATGTCTTGAATTTTCCCTTTATGAAGACCAATTGAAACCTCATCGCCAATGTTCACCACACGTGCGAAGGTCATGTACATTCCATTGATGAAATTCGAGATGTAATCTTTCGCAATTAAGACAATCGCAGCTGCAAGCAGTGACAGGGTTGTCAACGCTTTTTCAAGAGAAATGTTTAAAACAGCCAACAGCAAAAGCCCTGCATAAAGCGCGTAAAGAACAGTTTTAATGTGTCCTATACCGTAAAGAAAATTATCTCGTTTTCCAACCAATTCAGAGCGATAGAAAAGTACCACAATCTGATGAATGATATCAGTTATTAAAACCGTAATAACAATTCGGAAGACAGACTCTGCCATGTAGGCCACATAAGAAAATTGCTTCACGAAATCGAGAATGCCATTCTTATAGGTAAACGCCGATATTATTAATATCAGAACAACAATAAGATGAATGCCGGAGTTTCTTTTAATCATTGTAATATCCTAAAATTTCTAAGATGTCTTTTGGTTTTTGCTCGGGAGCAAATTCTTTGTATTTGATTTTCCCTTTCGCATCGCGATCAATAAGTATATGTCTCGGCTGAGGCACTAGGCAGTGATGAATTCCGCCAAAACCACCAAGTGTATCTTGGTAAGCACCTGTGTTGAAGAAGCCGATGTACTGGTCTTGATCTGGATAAAATCTCGGTAAATAAATCGCATTCGTGTGCTGCTCAGAATTGTAATAGTCGTCTGAATCGCACGTCAATCCACCCAAGAACACGCGTTCATATACTTCGTCCCAATTGTTAAGCGGAAGCATGATGAACTTTTTGTTAATCGCCCAGGTATCAGGTAAGGTGGTCATGAAAGAAGAATCTATCATGTTCCACTTCTCGCGATCGTTTTGTTCTTTTTGATAAAGAATTTTGTAAATCGCTCCGCCACTTTCTCCAACGGTGAATGATCCGAATTCAGTGAAGATATTTGGAACTGGAACTCCTGCATCTTCGCAAGCAGCTTTGATTTGTCTTAAGATTTCAGTCACCATGTACTGATAGTCGAAGCTGAATGCAATGGAAGTTTTGATGGGGAATCCGCCTCCGATGTTCAAGCTGTCTAGCGTTGGACATATCTCGCGTAACTCGCAATACACCTTCAAGCACTTCACCAATTCGTTCCAGTAATAGGCGGTGTCTTTAATACCGCTATTGATGAAGAAGTGAAGCATTTTCAATTTCAAATTCGGATCGTCACGAATGACTTTCTTATAAAACTTCGTGATGTTCTTGTATCCGATACCTAAACGCGAAGTGTAGAACTCGAACTTCGGTTCTTCTTCACTTGCAATACGAATTCCTATGTTTAAAGGCGATGTAGCGCGCTCTTTGAACACATTCAATTCATAGGCATTGTCTATAACTGGAATAATATTCTCGAATCCATTTTCCTTCAAATCTAAAATGCGCTGCACGTATTCTTCCTTCTTGAATCCGTTACACACTATTGTTTGTTCTTTCGTGATTTTCTTCAACGTATATAAACGCTTAATCAAATCAATGTCGTAAGCCGAAGACGTTTCCAAATGAACTTTGTTCTTCAACACTTCTTCCAACACGTATCTGAAGTGAGAACTCTTCGTGCAATAGCAATAGTGGTATTCACCTTCGTAACCGACTTCTTGCTTTCCTTTATCGAACCATTCTTTCGCGCGATTGATGTTCTCGGTAATCTTCGGGAGGTAAGTGAACTTCAAAGGTGAACCAAATTTCTTCACCAAATCCATCATTGGAATTCCATGAAAAACCAATTCATCATTTTCCATTTGAAACTCTTCCTGAGGCCATTCAAATGTCTGGTCAATTAAATCTTTGTACTTCGTGTTCATTAGTAGATACCGCGCTTAATATTTTTTGCAATTTTAGTGTGTAAATGCTTACGCAAAGCCATTTTACAGCCATTTCTTTCGAATAGAGAAAATAAACATTCCAATACCCACAACACCCATAAGTCCCAAGGCATAGAAATAGCCGTCGTGCCATTCCAATTCAGGCATGTTCTTGAAGTTCATTCCATATACTCCGGCAATGAATGTTAACGGAACGAAAATGCTGCTAATAACAGTGAGCGTGCGCATGGTGTCGTTGGTTTTCTGTCCCAATTGACTGTGGTAAAGCGAAAGTAGGTTAATGAGCGTTTCGCGATACATTGCAATGTTTTCTGACTCAAGCACAATGTGATCGAAGAGATCGCGATAGTATTTTTTATTTTCATCTGAAACATCTTTCTGCATACTATTAATCGCTTCCTTCAGGGGATCAATACTTCGCTTGAAATTCATAATGCGTTTTTTCATACGCACGATATGGTTCAAAACAACTGGTTTAGGGTTATTCAAGACAGATAACTCAAGAACTTCTATTTCGTTGGTCAGAAGGTGGCTGTATTGAATGAAGTTGTCTACGATATTGTCTAGAATTAAATAACTCAAATATTCCGCACCTTTCAAACGTATCTTCCCTCGACCACTGCGAATGCGTTCGCGCAGCTGATCGAGTGTATCGCCAGCTTCTTGCTGAAAAAACAATAGGGTGTTACCACTCACGATAATACTGAATTGCTCAGACTTTGTTCCCCTTTTTTCATTCGGCTCCATCATCTTACCACAAATGAAAGCGCAGTTGTTTTCCAATTCGAATTTCGGCCTACCAGTGGTGTTCATGATGTCTTCCAGCAGCAGGGGATGAATGTTGAATTGACTGCCGATTTCTTGAATAATTTCTGGTTCGTGCACGCCAGAAACACAGATCCAATTGACCCCTTCTGGTCGGAGCATTGACGAGATTTCTACTGCTTGAATGGACAGCGATTCTTGAACAAGTTCAGAAGTGTATTGAATAAAATCAATTTGAACCTTTTCAGTCTTTGTGTCGCCAATATATACGAGACTTCCAGGATCCATGCCTGCCTTGGAAATGGTCATGTTTTTTCTTGTGAAGATACACTCAACATTTCAATCTGAATAAATTTTGAATTCAGATAATTCTCATGGCAAGAATCAAGTCATCTTCGTATCAATGGAAAATTCTAAACACGTTCATCTCATTGCCATAGGCGGAAGCGCCATGCACAACATGGCCATTGCGCTTCATAGAAAAGGTTATCTGGTTACAGGAAGCGACGATGAGATTTTTGAGCCGAGTAAAACGCGATTGAATAATTTGGGATTGCTTCCTGAAGAGATGGGTTGGAAGGGCGAAAGAATTCACGGAGGAATTGAAGCTGTGATTGTTGGGATGCATGCCCGCATCGACAATCCAGAGCTCATTCGTGCGCAGGAATTGGGATTGAAAATTTATTCGTACCCAGAGTATATCTACGAACAGTCGAAAGACAAGATTCGCGTAGTTATTGGTGGAAGTCACGGAAAGACAAGCATCACCAGCATGATTCTGCATGTCTTGAATGCGCTAGGAAAGAACGTCGATTACATGGTGGGCGCGCAGCTCGCCGGTTTCGATTGTATGGTGAAGTTCACCGAAGAGGCAGAGATTGCCATTATTGAAGGAGACGAGTACTTGTCTTCACCAACCGATTTACGTCCGAAGTTTCACTTGTATCATCCAACCATTGCGGTCATGAGCGGCATTGCGTGGGATCACATAAATGTGTTTCCAACGTTCGAAAACTACGTCAAGCAATTTGAAATATTTGTGGAAAAAATTGTTCCGAAGGGAACGCTTATCTATTGTGAATTAGACGAGGAGGTAAAGAAGGTTTGCGAAAACGCAAGAGAAGATATTGCACTAAAACCATACGGCACCTTCGAGCACGAAGTGCGCAACGGAGTGACATTCATTCGTCACAACGGAACAGAAACAGCTATTGAAATTTTCGGAAATCATAACCTTCAAAATTTGAACGCGGCCTTTTTGGTTTGCGAAAGTTTAGGCGTAAACGCGGGTGAATTCCTTCGCGCTATTGCGTCTTTCACTGGCGCAGCGAAACGTTTGGAGTTGGTTGGAAGAAATGCGCACTCGGCGTGCTACAAAGACTTCGCACATTCGCCTTCCAAATTGAAGGCGACGACAAATGCTTTGAAGGAGCAATTTCCAAACAGAAAATTAATCGCGTGCATGGAACTGCATACCTTTTCCAGTTTGAATAAAAATTTCTTGAGTCAGTACGAAGGCGCCATGGCTGCGGCCGATGAAGCGTTTGTGTACTTCAACACACATACACTCGAGCACAAAAAACTTCCGCCCATTTCAACGGAAGAGGTAGCGCAAGCCTTCGCTTCGAAGAATGTAAAAGTGATTAATGACTCGAAAGAACTACTGAATATTTTGTTG
>JBEIFO010000050.1:0-10227 GCA_040382375.1 Crocinitomicaceae bacterium | reverse complement strand
TCATCGTCGTTGCCAACTAATCCAAGCGCCTTGTGCTTCCAAAAACCACGAACGTAACTGTTAAATTCCTTCACCGCTTCGTTGTAATAATCGCGTTCTGTTTTGACTTGATTCTCGGTTCCTTCCAACTGCGTTTGTAGCATTCCGAAATTTTCGGTACTGCGAATCTCTGGATATTTCTCGAAAACCACTTGAATGTTGCGATTGATAATGCTTCCCTGTTGTTGAATTTCTTCCGGTGTTGTAGCGCTCTTTATACCAGCACGTGCATTGGTTACTTCCATCAAAATTTTCTCCTCATTCGCTGCAGCACCTTTCACGGTCGCAATCAATTGCGGAACCAAGTCTGCGCGACGCTGATAAGCGGTTTGCACGTTCGCCCATTTCTCGTTTACGGTTTCTTGCTTCTCTACAGCTCCACTGTATACGCTTGTTCCGTATAGGTAGAAGATTCCAAAACTTACGACTATTACTCCGACTACTGCGAGCAGAGCCATTAACACTTTGTTTGATTTCATTTTTGTTTATTGTTGAACGAAGTTGTTCTTTTTTTTCTTGTTACGCAAATTATTTATTTAACGATTCAAAGTTGGCTTGAATGAACTTTGTTAATTCAGCGCCTTTCAAAATACCCTTTGAAAGCATGGCCAATTGAACCGCTTGTTGCGCCAGACCTTTACCCGATTCTTTATCGGCATTGATCTTCTGCATTAAAGGGTGATTCGAATTCACGACAATCGTGTAGCTATCTGGAAGCTCACCGTAGAAATTCATTCCTCCGCCTCCGCCCAATGCGCTCTGCTCCTTCATACGTCGCATGAATTCGTTCTGCACGATTGTAACCGGTGCTTCCGTTGAAGACATATTTTCAAAACTCACATTGAAAGACTTTGTGTCCAAATTCTCTTCGAACAACGGCTTCAAAGCCGTCTTCTCTTCTTCGGTAAGAAGTGAAGCAGAGTTCTCTTCCTTCTCAATTAGCTTATCCAACACATCGCTGTCCACACGCTTGAACTTCAACGTTTGGTCTTTCGATTCCAATTGTGAAATCAAATGCGGAGTCAATGGCGAGTTCATTTCAATCACCACATACCCACGATCTTTCGCAGAGGCAATAAATGAATCTTGTGCTTGGCTATCGTTACTGTAAAGCACAACCGTGTTGCCACTTTTATCTTTTTGAAGGACGTCGACTTTCGCTTTCAATTCTTCCAAATTGAAATATTCATTTTCAGTTGTTTTGAAAAGATTGAAGTTGATTGCCTTCTCGTTGAACTTCTCTTCCGACAACATTCCGTAATGAATGAAAACGGAAATATCGTCCCACTTCGATTCGAAATCTTTGCGGTCTGCATTGAACATGCTGTTCAATTTGTCTGCTACTTTCTTGGTGATGTGCGCTGAAATCTTCTTCACGTTTCCGTCTTCTTGCAAATAGCTACGCGATACGTTTAACGGGATGTCTGGAGAATCGATAACACCGTGCAGCAGCGTAAGGAAATCGGGAAGAATGTTCTTCACTTCATCTGTGATGAATACTTGATTGCAATACAACTGAACCTTGTTTCGGTTGTTTTCCATGTTCGCCTTCAACTTCGGGAAGAATAAAATTCCAGTTAAGTTGAAAGGATAATCTACGTTGATGTGAATGTGGAACAACGGATCTTCGAAGGAATACGGATACAATTCACGATAGAACGTCTCGTAATCTTCTTGTTGAAGATCGGCTGGTTTCTTGGTCCAAAGAGGCGTGGTTGAATTGATCACGTTGTCCACGGTCGTTTCAACGCGCTTCACATTTCCTTTATCGTCAACCTCTCCGTTAGGATCTTCAACGTGTTCTGTTTTTTCACCGAACACAATCTCTACTGGCATGAAGCGACAATACTTATTTAGAATTCCTTCCAACCGAGATTTTTCAGAAAACTCAGTTGAATCATCTGCGATGTGCAAGATGATATCGGTTCCGTAGGTTTCTTTTTCTACTGTTTCCATGGTGAAGTTCGGCGAACCGTCGCACACCCATTTCACAGCTGGAGCTTCTTTTCTCGACTTCGAAATAATCTCCACTTCCTTCGCCACCATAAATGCGGAATAGAATCCTAAACCGAAGTGCCCAATGATTTGCGCGTCTTGATATTTACTAACGAATTCTTCAGCACCGCTGAAGGCAATTTGATTGATGTATTTGTCAACTTCCTCTTCAGACATACCCACTCCATTGTCGCGAATGGTTAAGGTTTTGTCCGTTTCATTCAAAATAACTTCAACACGATAGTTCTCTGCTCCTTCTTTCAATTCGCCAAGACTGCTCAATGTTTTTGCTTTTTGACAAGCATCTACTGCGTTACTTACGAGTTCTCGCAAAAAGATCTCATGATCTGAATACAAGAATTTTTTAATAATGGGAAAAATGTTTTCGGTCTGAACTGAAATATTTCCTTGTCTCATAGTTTGATAATTTTCGCAGGCTCTTTCAACCAATATGCCACTTGCGGCTTTAAGACAACCTGTCAGCGAACACTGACAAATAAAAAAGGGGCCGATTACTCGACCCCTTTCTCTCTGCTAAAAAGTCTCTTAGCGAATTACGATACGTGAAGAAGATGCTTTGCCATCTTTCACCATTTGCAATTCATAGATACCAGGAGCAATACCGTTCAGGTTAAGCTCAATGTTTTGTGTTCCTGTACTTACAGTAACTTGATTCGCTTGAACCATTTTACCAACTGCATCAATTAAGTTGACATTCATTGCACCACCCTTTGTGCTGTTCAAACGAACAGTTAAGTGGTCTGTAGCAGGATTTGGGAATACCACTACATTTGAAATAGTCTCTATCTCTTCAACATTAACAATTGAGATAACAACTTCTTCTCTTGGACTTGGACAGTCGAAAGAAGGAGTATGTGCATGCCATCTGTAGAAGAAATAGTAATAGTTATCACCGTCTTGATTTTGGTTACCGTTGGTAACTGTAGTACCTGTGATACTGATTAATCCGTTTACATCATACGGGTAATCGTATGGAGAAGCAACAGTGATGTCACGATCTCTCCACAAACCGGGGTTACCTGTTGATGTTCTTAAACCGTATCCGTTTCCGGCTGGAATGAAGAAGTTCAAAGGAACATAAACAGAGTCATTCGGAATAGTAACTGTTGCAGATGCAATCACTTCTAAGTTAGCGTCAACAACTTCAATTGTGCGCGCCCCAGCAGCGTTAGAATAAACAAAAACACTATCCAAGATTACATCTTCCAATGCATCGAACTTGTTGAAGTTGGTTGGGGTATTCGCAAAGTATGCACCAGCATCGTTTGTTACCTTACCACCGTTGCCAGCCGCACCGCCGAAAGTTGCTACGTCTTCTACCCAATAAGAAGTAGGAGAAGCTGTGATTGTTGGAGTCGTGAACGTTGAACCTGTTGCGATTGGAGATCCTCCAGTTGCAACGTCATACCACTGAAGGTTTGTTCCTGTAGCAGTCAAGTCAGCAGTTACACCTGTAGCACCAATGGTTACATCGGCAGATGTTGGAGCAGCAGGAGCGTCGTAAACAACAACTGTTGTTGCAGCAGACATTGCCATTCCGCAACCACCTTCTACTTGAACGGTATAGTTGCCTGGTAAAGTAGCGTCAATGGTTTGAGTAGTAAGACCGTTGCTCCATAAATAGCTAGCACCTTCAGAAGCTGTTAATTGAACCGACATTCCTTCGCAGAAATCAAGCGCTCCAGCAACCGTAACAGTTGGAGTTTGTACATCTGAATTTACAGCAACTGTGATTGCGTTCGAGTGTCCTGCACAGCCGTTTGCATCGTATGCAATTGCAGTATACAATCCAGGCTCACTTACAGTGATTGCATTGGTAGTAGCACCGTTGCTCCAGATGAAATTGCTTCCTGTTGCTGTTGCCGTTAGGTTTACAGTTTGTCCAACACACAATTGTGTATTTCCGCTAGCGGTGATAGAGGCAACTGGTGCATTACAATCCACTTCAATTAAGCTGTGGTATTGATCCGTTCCAGGATTTGGGATAACGGTTGTTCCTCCAGCAGGCCAGTGAATGATAGCGTAATCGATAGAAGTTTCAGAACCGATACCGAAGTTTAAGATGTTCGAGTTTGTAATACCGTAGCTCACTCCTGAACGAACCTCACGTACTTGAGTTCCCCAAGCACCGTGAATTTCTACGATGGCACCTACTGCATTTTTGTTCGACATAACACCTTCCAAATGGAAACCTACCCAATGGTTGTTGTTTCCACCGTTGATTTGAAGACGGTCTGCAACGTTACTTGGAGTTACATAACCGTTTGAGTTACCATATCCAGCATAAACGTCAACAAATCCATCGTTGTTCAAGTCACCCAATCCGAAACCGTGCATGGTCTGTGGATTGTTGAAAGAACTAGTCTGTGATGTAAATGTGTGATCTCCATTGTTGCGGTAGTATCCGAAAGCTCCACCAGCGTAAACAACATCAATGAATCCGTCGTTGTCGAAGTCAGTCATTTGACCTTGCATGAAGAATCCAGAAACGTTTTGCAATCCTGAACCAGCTGTAATGTCTGTGAAGTATCCAAGACCGTTGTTCTCATATATTTTCAAAGTACTACTATGCGTAGTCATCATACAATCGAAGTCACCATCGTTATCAATGTCGCCAAAGGTCGCGGTCCAAGATTGTTGCAGGTTAACCAATCCGCGAGCATCAGCATCTTCATGAAATACATTATTTCCATCATTAACGAAAAGTATGTTTGTGCGGCGTTTATCTAAAGGGTCGTTCGAAGCCTGACGGCATTTCGCTACCAACAAGTCAAGGTCACCATCGCGGTCAAAGTCAGAAAACTCGTTTCCGTAGTTACCAGACATAAGTGGGTCGTTCGTTCCTGGGTAGTTACCAGCGTATAGGTTGTAGTCCAATACTGTAGTTCCAGCAGCATCTGTCATAATGGTGTTCTTGTGAACCATATTTCCAGCTCCGTCGTTTCTCCACATATTAGAAGGACCATCGTCATGACAAGCGAAGAAATCTAACCATCCGTCGTTATCCATGTCACCAAGCGTACATGCTTGAGTGAAGATTCCTACTGGAAGAGTTGATTCAGCAATAGTTCCTGCCGCGCTAATCTTATATACGTGAAGGTTATCGTAGGCTCCTCCTGAAATTACGTCAGCGTATCCATCGTTATCAAGGTCACCAACTGTCATTCCCCATTGCGAAGAACCCAATTGAGTGCCGGAACCCACCTGTGTGAAAGTACCGTTAGCTTGTTGATGCAAAATGCGAAGTGTTTTACTTTGGTCCATAACTACGATGTCATTCAATCCATCATTGTTCATGTCCCAAACGCCTGTAACACCTCCGCTGTAATAAGAACCTGGAAGCGTTCCCGCTGTGAAGGTCTGTGCAGTTGCAGACGCAAACGATGCTATTGCAAGAGCTAAAACGTAAAGTTTTTTCATAAAGGTTAATTGGTTTTCAAAATTTCGAATGTGAAAATACAACAAAGCCAAGTAAAACACTACTGGCTGTTTGAAAAAAAACGAGGAATTATTGAAAACTATATTCGAGCCACTAGCTCTGAATATAAATCAGTTAAATATCCTTCATTGCTTTCCGCTATGGCAATAATCTCTTGGATACTTGTTTGCTTCAGCCGCGCAGGATCACAGGCATCCGTTAGTATGCTTATCGCACAACACGGAACACCCATGTGCACGCAAGCAATAACCTCGGGAACTGTGCTCATGCCTACCGCATCGGCGCCAATGGTGCGAAGAAAGCGATATTCCGCGCGAGTCTCTAAATTTGGACCGGGTACAGAGACATAGACTCCCTCATTCAGAGTTATCCCTTTTTCCGCGGCAATGTCTTTCAACAATCCGTTTAGACTCTTATTATAAGGTTCTAACATATCCGGAAAACGATTTCCCAAGTCGTCGTGATTGGGGCCGCGAAGCGGATTTTCAGGCTGCAGATTAATGTGGTCATCGATGAGCATCAGAGAGCCCAAGGCAAAATCAGGATTCAATGCCCCAGCTGCATTAGAAAGGAGGATAGCTTTCGCTCCAAGTAACTTCATTACACGAACGGGCAAAACCACTTCATCCATAGAATAACCTTCATAATAGTGGAATCGTCCAACGCAAGCGAGAACCTTCTTCCCGTTCATTTCACCATAGATTAATTTCCCGAAATGAAATTCAACCGTGGCAATGGGGAAGTTTGGAATCATGCTGTAGCTGAATTCCTTCAGCACAGTAATCTTGTTCACCAATCCGTGTAAACCTGTCCCTAAAACAATCCCTACATCTACATGCCCTACTCCTCTTTTGCTGAGCCATTCAGCGCTCTCTTGGATTTCTATCATATTCTATAATTTGGTTTTACTTCGATCATTAGTCAAAATGCTAAACTCCTTATTCCTTGCGAATTAAAAAAGTTATACACGTCTATTAACACTCCATGCACAAAGGTGGTGTGTAAAACTTCATTCAGAAAAAAAAAGTTCCTGAAGATAAAGCAACGTACTTTCGCTGAACGTGTGAAACACGCGTGAAACAAGTAAAAAGAACCTAAAAACCCCGATATCATGGGAAAAATAATAACCGTTGCAAATCAAAAAGGCGGCGTTGGAAAAACAACCACTGCCATTAACCTTGCTGCTGCATTGGGCGTTTTAGAATTTAAAACCTTATTGGTAGACGCCGATCCACAGGCCAACGCAACGAGCGGTGTAGGTGTGGATCCAAATACGGTTAAGACAAGCATATACGAGTGCTTAATTAACGATGTAGATCCGCGCGACATCATTATTACGACTGAAAGTCCAAATCTTGATTTACTTCCTTCCCACATTGACCTAGTTGGAGCCGAGATTGAACTCATTAACATGCCTAGCCGCGAGTACATGCTTCGCGGTACCTTGAATAAGATAAAGGACGATTACGATTTCATAATTATAGACTGCTCGCCTTCTTTAGGATTGGTAACTGTGAACGCATTGTCAGCATCTGCCAGCGTTATTGTTCCGGTTCAATGCGAGTATTTCGCTTTGGAAGGATTGGGAAAATTATTGAACACGATAAAAATTGTTCAGCAAAAATTAAACACAGAATTAACCATTGAAGGTATTCTGCTAACGATGTACGATACCCGTCTTCGCTTGAGCAATCAAGTGGTTGAAGAAGTGCGCATGCATTTCCAAGAGATGGTTTTCGACACTTTAATTCACCGCAACACTACATTGGGAGAAGCGCCTAGCTTTGGTCAAACGGTGATTATGCATGACGCCTCGTGTAAGGGAGCGGTGAACTATTTGAATATGGCGCGCGAACTTCTTCAAAAAAATAATTTGACGAAGATGGGTAGCGACGAAAAATACATTCCTGTAGATCATGAGTAAGAAACAAGCATTAGGAAGAGGATTAAGTGCTTTATTGGAGCATTCTCCGGTATCTAGTAAAAGTGAACTCGTTTCACAAGCGGCGCCTCCAACTGGAGAGAAAGAGGTGGGTCACGTGGCTGGACCAATTACCTTATTGAATATTTCACAAATTGAAGCCAATCCTTACCAACCGCGTAAGGACTTCAATAACGACGCGTTAATTGAACTGGCTACCAGCATTGGTGAGCTCGGGCTTATTCAGCCGATCACAGTGCGCAAAGTTTCTTCTCAGAAATATCAAATCATTTCTGGGGAACGTCGCTTCCGTGCAAGCCAAATGGCAAACCTTACAGAGGTTCCAGTTTACTTGCGTGAGACAGATGATCAAGGCATGTTGGAAATGGCGTTGGTGGAAAACATTCAACGTGAAAACTTGAATGCGCTCGAGATTGCCATAAGCTACAAGCGTTTAATGGAAGAGTGCAGCCTTACTACCGACAAGCTTGCAGACCGTGTGGGTAAAGACAGAACAACCGTAACGAACTATGTTCGTTTGCTTCGTCTTCCTCCAGAAATTCAATTTGGAATTATTGAGAAACGCATTAGCATGGGACATGCGCGTGCCTTGATTAATGCAGAACCTGAAAGCAAGCAATTGAAAATTTTCAAATTAATTCTTGAAAAAGATTTAAGCGTTCGCAAGGTGGAAGAGTTGGTGAAGGAAGATGACGCACCGAAATTATTCGCTTCGAAAGCGAATCTGATGCCCCTTGAAATTCAAAAGATGCAAGCCGATTTAAAATTACGATACGGAAAGAAAGCCAAGGTTACTCGAAATGAAGGCGGCGTTGGGAAAGTGGAAATTCCGTTTACAACAGACGACGATCTAGAGCGCATTATTTCCATGCTCGGACTTAACTAAAACCTATGAAGCACGCGTTCATCGCACTTCTTATGCTCATCGCACTAAACAGCATTGCCCAAAGCAATGCTGTCGCCGTTTCTGACAGTTCCAAATTTCAATTGAAATGGAACCAACCTCACAGTCCGATGAAAGCAACAATTTACTCGGCAATTCTCCCAGGTAGCGGACAGATTTACAATCGTAAATATTGGAAGGCACCGATAGTCTATGCTGGGCTCGGAGCATGCGTATATTTCATTTCAGATAACACGCAGAACTATCGTTTCTGGAAAAATTCCTATATCGCATTCAATGACACTGATCCTTTAACAAATCCAACTGGAGAAGCGGAAGGACTGAGCAGCACACAACTCGATCTCAATCAGCAGTATTATAAAAAGTTCGTTGATATAAGTTACATGAGTTTCTTGGGAGTTTATGCGCTTCAAATTATTGACGCGAACGTCGACGCACATTTGTTTTCATTCGATGTTAGTCCGAATCTTTCGTTGAACTACACTCCTGTTGTCTCTCCGCGATTTACCGGACTTCATTTCACCTTAAATATTCACTGATGAAAATTGCATTGTTGGGATATGGAAAGATGGGCAAAGCAATAGACGCTTTGCTTTCCGAATACGGTCACACGTGCGTTGGAAAATTCAATTCGGAAAATCCGGCAACAATTGAAACGCTTTCTCAAGCAGATGTCGCCATTGAATTCAGTACACCTGAGCAATGTTCGAAAAACATTGCGCTTTGCTTCGAGGCAAACGTACCCGTTGTTGTTGGAACAACCGCGTGGTACGGACAGTACGACGAAGTGATTTCAAAAATGAAATCGAACAGCGCTATCTTGTCTGCCACGAACTTCAGCATTGGTGTTCAGATTACTTTCCACTTGAACAAAGAACTGGCTCGCGTGATGTCGAAATTCCCAGAGTACACCGCAAGCATTGAAGAAATTCATCATACCGCAAAACTCGACAAGCCAAGCGGAACGGCCATAACACTTGCGGAAGGGATTTTGGAGAATGCTCCAGGCCTCAGTTCTTGGAAATTGGACGAGGAAAGACAGAATGAGAATGAGAATGAGAATGAGAATGAGCTAAGCATAATTGCGCTTCGACTTCCTGATGTTCCTGGAACGCATACCGTGCGCTACACGAGCGAAATTGACACAATAGAATTGAAACACGAAGCTCACAATAGAAAAGGATTTGCGGCAGGTGCGATTCGTGCAGCTGAATTTCTTTATGGAAAGTCTGGTGTCTATACCATGAAAGATGTCTTGAATTTGTAACTTCGCCTCACTAATAAATAGAAAATGAATCTTGTTCCCTGGATATTACTGTTTTTGCTAATTGCCATTCAATGCGCAACCAATCCTGCTTTCATGAAGCGAAGTGGAATGGAATTCAAGTTGCCCGGCTTCATTCCTATTTTGCATTTCCTTCCATTATTAAAAATTATCGGCCGTCCTTGGTATTGGTTCTTGTTGCTTTTAGTACCGGGAGTAAACCTAATCATGTTGGTTATTGTAAATGTTGAAGTTGGAATTGTTTTCAATCAAAGATCTAGCAAGGAACAATGGAAATTCGGTGCTTTGCCGTGGTATGCACTTTATGAATTGGCATTTAAGAAGAACGAAGAAAAATATGTCGGTCCCCGCAATTGGTCAAAGGTTAAGAAAAGTTGGGGACGCGAATGGGGCGAAGCAATTTTGTTCGCTGTTGTAGCTGCAAGCATTATTCGTTCATTCACTTTCGAAGCCTTCACCATTCCTACTCCATCTATGGAAGCGAGCATGAAGGTTGGAGATTATTTATTCGTAGATAAGTTCACATACGGAACGCGTTTGCCCATGACTCCGGTTTCTATTCCGTTCTTCCACAACGCCATTCCTGGCGGATTAACGAACAG